>NZ_SIHJ01000002.1:600000-839614 GCF_007859765.1 Posidoniimonas corsicana | reverse complement strand
CCACCCGCTACGGGCAACGCGCCCAGGCCGAGACCACCATCAGCATGCTCAAACGCCTCCTCGGGCCCCAGCTGCGAGCACGAAAAAAGCCCATGCAGCGACGCGAAGCCGCCCTCAAGACCCTCACTCTCAACCTCATGATCCTCTAAACATCTAGAAGCTTTCTACAGAGCTACATAAGTTCTCGAGGAACCATGTGGTTGTACTGATGGGAAATATGTAGGCGCGGCGCTACTGGAGAGTGCGACATCTACAGTCGATAGAGTACGATCGCTATCGTGCAAATTGCTAAAAACCTTGCAGCGATAGTCGTTTAAACAAACCGACGGAATCACGACGTCGCATTTAGCGTCCGAAAGTTTCGTATCGCCGAGAACTCCTGAAAGTGCTCTTCGCAGTGGCTCAGTTGCGTACTTTGGGCCTCTTCTGACTACTTGGTTGTAGACAGGAACACGGTCCTCAATACCTTTCCTGAAAATGGCTTTCCCGTCAGACTTGAAGACCTGCGAAATCTTAGACAGCGCGACACCGTTTACGATCCCCATGGTCACGATGGATCCAGTCGACGTGCCCGCCACCATGTCGAAGCACTCTCTGACCGGTTTTCCAACGGCATCCTCAAAGTGGCGTAGGAACTCGGCTTGAAATAGGCCTCGGATCCCGCCACCGTCTAAACTGAGGATTTTGTAGGTCATTCGTTTACTCCAGGAAGTGGGGTGGTGGACGAATGTATCCTATGCCATGGGGTGCGGGTTGTCACTAGCGCGTAATGATGGATGAATTCCACCTACACTAGATGCAGATGAGTGGGGCATGGCCTGCACTCTCATCAACTGCAGTTCGTCACATCCAAACGAAAAAGCCCCGGGCGATCCGCCCGGGGCTTTGTGCGTTGTGGATTGCAAGCGGCGGAGGCCTACTTCAGCTTCGTGGCGAAGGCGGGGCCGCCGTACTCGGCCGCCGGGCCGAGGATCTCCTCGATCCGCAGCAGCTGGTTGTACTTGGCCATGCGGTCCGAGCGGCTGGCGGAGCCGGTCTTGATCTGACCGGTCGACAGGGCCACGGCCAGGTCGGCGATGGTGGCGTCCTCGGTCTCGCCCGAGCGGTGGCTGGTCACGCTGGTGTAGCCGGCGCGGTCGGCCATGCGGATGGCGTTGATGGTCTCGGTCAGCGAGCCGATCTGGTTGACCTTGATCAGGATGCTGTTGCCGATGCCCTCGTCGATGCCGCGGCCCAGCCGCTCGACGTTGGTGACGAACAGGTCGTCGCCGACCAGCTGGCACTTGTCGCCGATCTTGTTGGTCAGCATCTTCCAGCCTTCCCAGTCGTCCTCGCTGCAGCCGTCCTCGATGCTGCAGATCGGGAACTTGTCGACCCAGCTGGCCAGCAGGTCGACCATGCCGGCCGAGTCGATCTCCTTGCCGTCAATCGTGTAGACGCCCTTCTTCGAGTCGAAGAACTCGGTGGCGGCGCAGTCCATGGCGAACCAGACCTGCTCGCCCGGCTTGTAGCCGGCCTTCTCGATGGCGGTCAGGATGACGTCGAACGCCTCGGCGTTGGCGCCCAGGTTCGGGGCGAAGCCGCCCTCGTCGCCCACGGAGGTGTTGAGGCCCTTGTCGCTGAGCACCTTCTTCAGGTTGTGGAAGATCTCGCAGCCGCAGCGGAGCGCCTCGCTGAAGTTGTCGAAGCCCAGCGGCATCACCATGAACTCCTGGATGTCCACGGAGTTGTCCGCGTGCTCCCCGCCGTTGAGGATGTTCATCATCGGCGCCGGCAGCAGCCGGGCGTTGCTTCCGCCCAGGTAGCGGAACAGCGGCAGGCCGCTGTAGTTGGCCGCGGCGCGGGCCGTGGCGAGCGACACGCCCAGGATGGCGTTGGCGCCCAGCTTGGCCTTGTTGGGGGTGCCGTCCAGGTCGAGCATGTGCTGGTCGACCGCAATCTGGTCCAGCGCGTCCATGCCGATGAGCTCGTCGGCGATCTGCTCGTTGACGTTCTCAACCGCCTTCGTGACGCCCTTGCCCATGTAGACGGACTTGTCGCCGTCGCGCATCTCAAGGGCCTCGTGGGCGCCCGTGCTGGCGCCGGAGGGAACCGCCGCGCGGCCCATCGAGCCGTCCTCCAGCGTGACGTCCACCTCCACGGTGGGGTTGCCACGGCTGTCGAGGATTTGGCGGGCGTGGATGTCGACGATCATGCTCATGGCTGGAGAGGGGGGTAGGGGGGCGGAGGTGGGGGTTGAAGGTCCATTAGCGGCGGTCGGGGCCGCAAACCGAATCGCCATTCTAGGGCCTTTTCCCCGGCTGTCGAGCGGGCAGGCGAGAGCCCGTTGCGCACCGGCGAGAAACCGGCCTAGTGCTGTATTGAGCCGCTACCCGACCGCGTGCCCCGCTTCGCCTCCTCACCTTCGCGACTCCACCATGCCCAGCCTCTGCCAGCGATTGCTGCTCGTCGCCGCCGCCTGCACGCCGTCCGCCCTCGGCCTGGCCGACGACACCCTGCCACCGTTGCTCCCGTGGGATCCGACAACGTTTGTCCCGTGGGAACCGAGTGAGTCGCCGGTCGGCGTCGTCCCGCAGCCGGGGCCCAGCCCGGTGTCGACGATCGAGCCCCACCAGCGGGCGCCCCTGACCGCCGACGTCCTGTCGGCCGCCGAGGCGAATAACCGATTCGGCCTGAACCTGTACAAGCAGCTCGCGCTGGGAGCAGGCCCGGACGAGGGGCTGCTGTTCTCGCCGCTCAGCGCATCGGCCGCCCTGGGGATGGTTTACGCCGGCGCCGGCGGGAGCACCGCCGAGCAGATGCGGCACGCGCTGGGCTACGCCGCCGCCGGCGCGGACAACCCGCACCTTGGCCTGGGCGGGCTGGTCAACGACCTGAACGACCCCCGCGAGGGCTACGAGCTGCGGCTCGCCAACCGGGTGTTCGTGCAGGACGGCATGCCGCTCGAGCAGGGGTTCCTCGACACCCTGACCAACGACTACCGGGCCCCGGTCGAGCAGCTCGACTTCTACCAATCTCCGGAAGCCTCGCGGCGGCGCATCAACGCCTGGGCGGCCGACGCCACCAACGACCGCATCAAGAACCCGCTGCCGCCGGGGTCAATCACCCAGCACACCCGCCTGGCGCTCGCCAACGCGCTCTACTTCAACGGCGACTGGAAACGCCCGTTCGTCGAGGAGAACACCCGGGATCTGCCGTTCAACGCCCCGGACGGGTCCCAGAGCCTAACCCCGATGATGCGGCAGACTTCGCGGTTCCGCTACGGCGAGTACGACGGCTACCAGATGCTCGAGATGCCCTACGCCGGAGACGACATGTCGATGGTCGTGTTGCTGCCGGACGCCGAGAGCAGCGTCATCGAGCTAGAGCAGTCGCTGGCGTTCGACGATCTCAGCGCCGACCTAGCAGAGGCCGCGTACCGAGAGGTGGCGGTGTCGATGCCGCGGTTTGGGTTCGAAGGGGGCGGCAGCATCAAGGAGGCGCTCCGGTCGCTTGGTATGACCGACGCGTTTGGCGCCGCTGACTTGTCGGGTATCGCGAACCAGCCGTTGGAGTTGAGCGACGTCATCCAAAAGACCTTCATTGACGTCAACGAGCGCGGTGCCGAGGCCGCTGCCGTGACGATCGCCGTCATCGGCGTCACGAGCATGCTACCGGACCTGACGCCGCCGGCCGTGTTCACCGCCGACCGGCCGTTCCTCTACGCGATCCGCGACACCCACAGCGGCGCCTTCTTGTTCATGGGGCGGATGGTCAACCCAGAGCTGAGCGGCGTCGACGAAGCGGCAGTGCCGGAGCCGGCGGCGTTGCTGCTCGCCTGGCTGTCACTGGGGTCGGCCCTCTGCGTGTCGGGCCTGCGGATCACCCGCACAAGCGGCGCAGCCTGACCGCGGTGAACGCACGCGGCGCTGATTCGCGTGCGGCCGCCCGCTCGGAGAGGCTTCACCCGGGGTAGGGTTCAAGTGGCCCGCATTGGCCAGCACGCCGTGACCCCTGGAGCCGAGTCATGCCGATGTTCGATTCCGACGAGGCGTTTGAGGCCTACGTCGCCCAGCAGCAGGCCGAACTGGCCGGCGAGTCGCCCGATGCCGAACCCCAGGCGGCGGCCCCGAAACCAAGCAAGGGCCCGCTGGAGCGTTGCACCACGCTGCTGACGGTGCTGGTCCCGCTTGGGCTGATCGTCCTGGGCGGGGCGTTCGTGTGGAACAACGCCCCCGACCGGTCGCGGGTGTCGCACGACCCGTGGGACAACATCTTGGGCACGGCCGCCTGGGCGACCGGACGCGAGTACAACGCGGACGCCGACACGCTCACTGAGCGGCTCACGCTCCGCAAGCCGGGCGACCCGCGCGGCGACCGCTAGCGCACAAAAAGGCCCGGCCGGGGGTCCCTCCCCGCCGGGTCGCGTGGCTGCGTCCGGTCTCTGTCCCTGCTCCCGGCGACCGGGGACGCGGAGGACGGCGACGCGTCCTCGTCGGTCGAGCAGCCTCGACTCAATTGTTGGCGCCTCACGCCGCGGCGGCCATCGCCTCGCACGCGTCGGCGCAGTCCTGGCAGCTTTGGGCGCAGGTCTGGCAGCGATCGTGGTCGTGCTCGCGGCACTGGTCGGCGCAGTAGCGGCAGACCTCCGCACAGAGCGTGCAGTACTTGTCCGCGAAGCGGCTGCGAGACGCCATCGCGCTGACGCACGCGTAGCACGCCTTCACACACTCGTAACAACAGTTGGGGCAATCGTTCTTGCTCGACTTGGTCATCATGGCGGACAGACACGCCTCGCAGTCGACGATGCACTGTTGGCAGGCTTCCAGGCAGGCTGTGCGGGGATCGGTCATCGTGGGCATGATGGCTCCTCTTGAAGCGTTCAGTTGGCGGTGCGAATCCTCACTTTGGGGGGAGTGCAATCGCCGCGCCGATTGGCTCGGCGTGAACTGCGGGCTTGCGAATCGCGGGCCCGCCAGAGAGACGCCTACTCTTGTGCTGCCGCCGCGCCGGACGCGCTGACCCGGGACAGCCACGTGTCGGTGGGCATGCCGTAGGGGCGGAACTTCTCGCTCTCGCCGGTCTCGTCACTGTAGAACAGGGCGCGGTGCTGGCGGAGGTTGCTAGCGGCCGGCGAGTCGAGCAGGTTGCTGCTGTCGGCCGCGGACATCTGGAACGCCACCCGCAGGCCGAACTCGCGCATGGTCACGCGGTCGAACATCCGCGCCACCTGGTTGTAGCCGTCGCACCAGATCAGCACGTGCACACCGACCGAGGGCCCGTTCTTCAGGATCTCCGTCAGGTGCTTGTCGGCGGTCTTCGGCTTGTCGTCGGACATCGAGAAGCTGAAGTCGTCTTCGCTCTTGCGGAGGTCGCGGAAGCGGGCGCCGGACCAGACCACCAGGTAGACCGGAGGCCCGGCCTCGTCGGGCTGCTCTTCGCGGCGCGCGACCTCCGCCGCCAGGTCCGCCACGCCGGCGGCCGCGTCGCGCGGGGTCGACACCTCGACAGCGTCGCCGCCGAGCGCCTCCGCGATGCGGGGCCAGACGCCAAACGACGCGTCGCCTGGTCGGCTGCCGTCCAGCACCACGAACCGCGCGTCCGGTTCCGCGGCCCACAGCGACACCGCCGAAGTCGACAGCACGCCCAGCGCGGCTTCTTCCTGCTGACCCACCACCAGCAGGTTGGCGCCCGCGTGGCGGCCCAACTCGGCCTGGGTCGGCGGCTTGATCGCCACCGCCGCGCCCACGTACGCGGACGGCGGGAGGTGGACTTCGGATTGCGGTGTGGGGACCGCGGGTTTGCTGTCCGCGGCCTCGCCGGGCGACTTTCGCGAGTCGACTAGCGCGACCAGGTCGCGATTGGTCAGTGGGTCGGCCGGGGCGTTGCCCTCGAACACGATCATCTGGCCCACGGGCTCGCCGACCGACTCGCGGTGCTCGTTGAGCACCCGCAGCCGTTCGGCGCGCTCGGCGTCGGGCAGCCAGACCACCTGGAACGGCTCGTTGGCGCTGGCCAGCCCGTTCTGGTCGTTGTAGATCGCCTCGCCGGGGCGGCTGAGGAACCGCGCGGCCTGGTTCCGCTCGTCCGCCAGGATCAGGTGCGCGTCCGACTCGCTGCACTCCAGCGCGATCCGCACCGCGATCTGTCCCAAGGTGCTGCGGGCGATGGAGTACGCACCGGCCAGCGTCTGCGTGCCGAGCACCACGTGCACGCCGAATGCCCGGCCCTGACGCACCAGTCGGTCCATCAGCAGGCTGGCCTCCTGGGCCAGGCGGTCGTCCTCGACGAACAGCTCCTGGAACTCGTCGATCACCAGCAGGATGCGCGGCATCGGCACATCGGGGTGCATGGCGCGGAAGTCGGCCAGGTTCTGCGCGCCGGAGTCGCGGTACAGCTCGCCGCGGCGGGTCAGCTCGCGGTCCAGCCGCTCCAGCACGCTGAGGCCGAACTCACGCTCGCTCTCGATGGCCACCACCCGCGCGTGCGGCAGGCGGTTGTTGGCGTAGCTCTTGAACTCGACGCCCTTCTTGAAGTCGACCAAGTAAAACTCCAGCTCGTCGGGGCTGAAGTGCAGTGCGGCGCTGGTGATCAGCGCGTGCAGGAACGTCGATTTGCCGGAGCCGGTCTTGCCCGCCACCAGCAGGTGCTGCGAGGTGCCCTTGCCGAGCCGCACGTGCTGCAGCCGGTTGGCGCCCGCCCGGCCAACCGGCACGCGGAGCTCGTGCGAGCAGCTGTCCCGCCAGAAGCCATCGCTCGGCGCGACCACCTTGAACGGCACCTCCACCCGCACGGCGTCCTTGGCAGCGGCGCCCGCCTGCCGGACCACCTCGACCATCCGCTCGGCGCCGGGCGGCTTGGCCGTGGCGATGGGCAGCCGCTCGAACGCCGGGTACCGCCACACGAATCGCTGGCGGGTGTCGTCCCAGGCCAGGTTCACGGCCTGGGCGGTGAGGTCGTCCATGTTGAAGTCGGTCGGCATCCGCTGCTTGCTGTCGATCACCCCCAGGATGTACACGCCGCACCGCGGGCCGCTGGTGGCGATGTTCACCAGCCGCTTGGCCGCGGAGTCGGTGAAGTTGGCCGGGAACCCGCTCACCACCACCACCTGGAACGGCTCGGCCACCTCGCCCGCCTGGGCGTTGTACTCGTGGATGCTGTCGTACTCGCTGCGGAGATACTTCTGGATGACGGTCTCCATGTGCGCGGTGAGCCGCTGGAGCTGCGCGTCGATGTCCCGCGGCTCGCTCCAGATGCGGCTGGCGATCAGGTCCTCCTCGTAGTCCGCCAGGTGCATGAACGGGCTGAGACCCTCGCCGAGCCCGACCGGGTCGAGCAGCGTGAGCCGCACCTTGCCCGGCGGCTGGCCGGTCAGGAAGCGGAGCGTCATGGCCTGCAGCAGGTCCACCGCCTTCTGGCGCGCGGGCCCTTCCGCCGAGACCAGCAGGTGCGGCTGCTCGGTGAGCGTGACCAGCGTGGGGACGGCGATTTCGGTCTCGTCGGGGCGGAGTTCCGGGTGCTCGGACAGGCCGTGCTTGATGGCCGCCAGGTCGAGCCGGGCCTCGCCGAACGGGACCGCCAGCTGCGCGTCGTCGGGCTTGGGCCACTCGCCGAAGTCGGCGTCGGCCCAGTCCGGGAAGCGGTCGGCGCAGAGGGACCGCTGCTCGGCGAAGTCGGCGCTGATCCGCCGGCAGCCCTCCAGCCACGCGGCCCTCATCGCACGCCAGTCGGCGGCCTGCTGCTCCTCCAGCCGCTTCTCTTCGGCGGCGCACTCGGCTTCGGCGTCGCGGATGGTGGTGTCCCGGTCCTCTAAGAGCTGCGCAACCCGCGCCTTGTGCTCGCGGTCCAGCCGCTCGACGGCCTCTTCGTGGCTCTCCCGGCTTTCTTTCAGCCGGCGGGGGTACTCCTCGTCGATCCGCGCTCGCTCCGCGTCGTTCTTTGCTTTGGCGGCGGTCAGCTCCGTGGTCACCTGCTCCTGCAACGCCGCCAGGTCGGCGTCGCGCCGTTCGATGAGTTGTCGGGCGTGGGTCTCGCTGCGGGTACGGGCCAGGCGGAGGCTGTATTCGGTTTCGCCCAACGCGTGCTCCAGCAGCCCCGACACCGCGGCGTAGCGTTCCTCGGTCTGCTTGCGGGCGAGCGGCCGGATCACGAACCACAGCAGGCCGCCAACCGCCGCCATCGCGGCCACGCCGGCGGCGGCGCCGATCGCGATGCTCCGTCCCAGAGGCTCGAGGCCCACGGCGGGCATCGTCAGTGGCATCGCGAGCACGAAGACGGCCAGCACGAAACCGAGCAGGTTGCCCGGGTCGAACAGCCGCGACAGCCAGCCGTCGTACAGCTGCTGGGCGGCGGTGCGGGCCGCCTCGGCGTCGGCGGCGACCGAGTCGACGCCCTGGTCCACCGACGCGTCGGTCGGTTCGCGGGGCGGCAGCTGCTCGATGCTCGAGCTGGGGTCGGGCTCGGTCGCGGCGAGGCCGAGCCAGCGGTCGGCGAGCACCTCGTCGGCGGCCTGGCGGGTCTGCTGCAGGTGGTCACGCAGCTCGGCGAAGCGGCGGGTGACCTCCTCCAGCCGCTCGCGGGGCTGCTCTTTCTGCGCGTCGTAGATGGAGCGGATCTGCCAGGCGCCGTCGTCCAGCTTCTTGCGGGCGGCGTCCTTGGCCCGCTTACGCTGCTGCTCCAGCTCGGTGCGGAGCTTCTGGTACTCCCACCGCAGCGCGTTGGTGACGCGGTCGTAGTCCTCCGACTCCGCCTCGCGTTGGCGGGCGTCGAGGTCCTCGGCCGCGGCCAGCTCTTGTTCGTGCTCCAGCCGGGCCGGTTTGATGGTCTTGTCGCGCTTCTTGCGCGCCGCCTTCAGGCCCGACTCAAGGTCTTGGGCGATGCGCAGCTCCTCCTCGTGCCGCGTCTTGGCCAGACGCTGCAGGTCGCGCATCAGCTCGAGTTGGCGGCGCGTGGAGAGGATGGGGTCGGACAAGTCGTCTTCGGTGCTGACGGGCGGGGCGGGGAGGAGCGTCGTCACGGGTTCATCCTTCATGATAACCGCCGACGCCGATTCAGCTCTCCAGATCGCGCCGCGCCTGGTCCAGCAGCACCTGCATCCGCCCGGCGGCGTCCAGCGTATTCTTCACAATCGGCAGAATCGGCTCGATCCGCTCGCGGTAGAGCGCCTCGCTGACGGAGTCGTTCCAGTGGTCGCCCGCGTCTTCCCACACCCGCAGCAGCTCCTCCATCGCGTGGCGGATGCGGGCGGCGCCGGAGTGCAGGTCGGTGGGCTTCATGGGGTGTCGCCTCTTGCTGGCGTTTACTTGGTGGTTCCATAAACTTGCGATGCCGTACCGCCACTACGTCGCGGTTGCCCTGGCGCACAACTTACCTGCCGCGGGCGGCTATTCGTCCTTCGGCGGCTCGTTTGTTGCATCGTCCGCTTCAATTTTCTCAACCGCCTGCCCGCCGACGCTGCCGCCCACCGAGCCCGCGTTGTACTCCTCGATGGCCGTCACCAGCCGCTCCAGCACGGCGATGGCGGCCGGCGCGTCCGCCTCGACCACGGTCCGCAGCCCCGCCACGCGGCCGTGGTACTCGTGCAGCTCGTGCGCGACCTCGCGGTTCCAGTGCTTCACGCGGGCCTGCTTCTCTTGGCAGTGCTTCAGGAACTCCTGCGCGCGGCGGAGGGCCACCCGCTGCTCGGTGCAGCTGGGGCGGTGGCTCTCGCTGGCCTGGAACGTGAGGCAGCGCTGCAGGTCGTCCTTCGCCTCGCCCACCTTGTCGTACGCCCGGCGGACCCGCTCCTTCCAGTAGGCGGGGCGGTCGTGCTCCAGCCACTCGACCGTGCGGCGAATCTCCGAGGTGAGCTCGTCGAGCCCGTCGGACGACTGCTTGGCGAACCCCGCGACGGCCGCCTTCACGGCGAGGATGGCGTCGGTCGATTTGACGTTGGCGGGGTTCATTGGTTGGTGGTTGGTGGTTGGTGGTTGACGCCCCCCTACTATAGCGGCATGCTCTGCTGGCGGAGCTCGGACGCTACACGTGGCTCTGGGCGCCGTGCATTCACGTGCGGCGATTCATCGAACCTCAAGGAATTCTACGGCCGTGGTCTGCAGGTCGAGCACGGCGACGGTTCGAGGCGTAGCGCGGTGGAGTGCGCCTGGGCAAACCCGCCGCACGCCGTGTTCGGTCCAATCGGCAGCCTCGTGAAAGTGCCCCGTGAGCAAGTAGTGGGGGCGGGCGGCAAGCAGCGGCTTTACATCCATGGTCATGTGCCCGTGGGTCACGGCGATGCGGCGCCCGGCTAGTTCGATTTCGCCTCCCCAGCCCAGTGAATGGAGGTTTGGATCATGGCACGCCGCCTCCAACCTCGGGACGCAGTCGCTGTCGTGGTTGCCGTACACAAACCACGTCGGGCTCTGTGAGCAGACTCTCAGAATGTCGGGCCCAGTGATGTCGCCGCAGTGGATGAACGCTTCGGCGTCCCTACTGAGCAGCAGCCCTACGGCGTGCTCTGTTGCCGCGAGGTCATCGTGGGTGTCAGAGAGGACGCCGATCTTCATGCCGAGGATTGGTAGGGAGTCTTGCTTCGCAAACGTGGTCAGGCGGCGCCCACATCGGTTGACGGAGCGATTGAATCGGGCGCTACCTAGTGCCCGCCGATGGGAACGTCCTACCGCTGCTGCAGGTACTCCTCGATCCGCTCGGCCTTGCGCATCAGGAATGGCGCGTGCTCGTTGGTGATCTCCACGTAGCGGGCGATCGCCTTCATCTGGTCCTCGAACTCCTCGGCGAACTTCTTGTGCTCCTGGTCGCGCCAGCTGGCCGAGAGCGAGTGGAGCTGCGCGGCGAGGCTGGTCATCCGCTCCTCCAGCTCGGTGTTGAACTTCTTCAGGTTGTTGGCGAACCGACGCAGCTCGGCCGGGTCGACGATTGCCTGGGCCATAAAACGGGACCTCGGTAGGAGAAGCGGTGGGTCAACCTTTCTAGTTTAGCGCCGCGTTGCGCCGCGGGCAAAGCTGGGCTGCCGGCCGCAGACGTTTCTCGCCAGATTTCCGTAGAAACCGGCCACCTAGCGTGATCAAATAGATCAATGCACGGCGGCGTGCGACCGCGCGTGCGGTCGCCGGCGGCCTGGGACTTTTGTCCCTTTCGCCGCCCATACCCGGACAAAAGTCGACGGCGCCAACAAGGGGAGCCCGCAGAAGAGGCTGGAAAACAAGGGGTCTGAGCGGTGTTGGCGCCGCGGACGGCGGCGACTTTTGTCCTTAAAATTCGATGCGCCAGAAAGGGACAAAACTCGGCGGCGGGCAGGCCGCTGCTAGCCCGATTTGCGGTGCAGCTGCTTCCAGTGCTTGGCGAGCGCTGTGGCGGTCTGCTTGATCTGCTCGTCGGTGTGCGTGCTGGTGATAAAGAACCGCAGCCGGGCCGCCGACTCCTCGACCGCGGGGTACATGATCGGCTGCACGTTGACGCCTTCGGCGAACAGCCGCTGGCTCAGCTCGAGCGACTGCATCGAGTTGCCGATGATCACCGGCACGATGGGCGTGCCGTCGCTCATGCCGGTGTTGAGGCCCGCCTGCTTCGCGAGCTGGAGGAACAGCGCCGAGTTGTGCTTGAGCTGCGCGACGCGTTCGGGCTTCTCCTTGATCAGCTCGAGCGACGCCAAAGCGGCCGCGGCGTTGGAAGGCGAGAGGCCGACGCTGAACACAAAGCCGGGCGCGGTGTACTTGAGGTACTCGACGATCTCGCGGCAGGCGGCGATGTAGCCGCCGCAGCTGCCGAGCGACTTGCTCATCGTGCCCATCCAGAGGTCCACCTCGCGCGCGTCGACGCCGAAGTGCTCGCTCATGCCGCGGCCGGTCTTGCCCATCGTGCCGAGGGAGTGGGCCTCGTCGACCATCAGGTAGGCCTTGTGCTCCTTCTTCAGCCGGATGAATTCGGGGAGCGGCGTGAAGTCGCCGTCCATGCTATAGACGCCCTCGACCACGATCAGCACCTGGCGGTACTCGCCGCGGTACCGCTTGAGGAGCTCCTCGCAGGCGGCGGGGTCGTTGTGGGCGAACGCCCGGCGGGTGGCGCCGGACAGCTTGCAGCCCTGCACGATGCTGTTGTGCGAGAGCGCGTCGTGCAGGATCAGGTCGCCGGGGCCGTACAGGTGGCCGATGACCGACTCGTTGGTGGCGTGCCCGCCGACGAACACCACGGCGTCCTCAACGCCGAGGAAGCCGGCGATCGACCGCTCGAGCTCGCGGTGCAGCGGCTTCTCGCCGGAGACCAGCCGGCTGGCGCTGACGCTGGTGCCGTACCGGTCGACCGCCCCCTGGGTGGCCTGCTGCACGGCCGGCTCGCCGGACATGCCCAGGTAGTTGTAGCTGCACCAGTTGATGTAGTCCTTGCCGCCGATGGTGGTGCGGTCGTTGGTGATCCCCTCGTGCTGGGTGAAGTAGGGGTTCGCCAGGCCGGCGGACTCGGCCAGCTTCAGGCTCGAGCGGAGCTTGAGGTACTCGGGCGACTGGTTGAACTGGTAGTCGCCGGGCAGCACCTCGCGGGCGGCGGGGCCGCCCTCGGTGAGCAGGTGCTCCTCGACCGCGCGGACGACGTCGCGGCAGGTGTTCATGCCGAGGATGGCCTCCTCGCTGAACCGCCCGCCGAACTCGTCCTCCAGCCCGGCCACGATCTCCATCCGCTCGAGCGAGTCGAGGCCCATCGCGGCGATCTCGGTTTCGAGCGTGGCGCCCGCGGCGCGCTCCTTGGCGACCTCGCGGACGATCCGCATGGCGCGCTCGATCGTCGACCCGGACGGCTTGGCGTCGTCCTTCGCGGCGGGCGGCGTCTTGGGCTTGGCGGCGTCCTCGGCCTGCTTCTCGCGGCGGGCGATGCGGTCGGCGCCCCGCTTGCGGTGCACGTTGAGCTCGCCGCCGAGCGACCACTCGGCAACCACGTTGAGCTCGCCAGCCAGGTACTGGTCGCGGCAGGCGTGGCGCTGGATCTTGCCGCTGGAGGTCTTGGGAATGGTGTTGGGGCGGAGGAACACGATGGCGGTGGGCGCGACGTCGTGGATGGCCGTGACGTGGTGCCGCACCGAGTCGAGGATCTCCTCGAACGGCAGGTCGCGTTGGCGGCCCATCTCCTGCAGCACCACCAGCTTCTCCTTCCCGTCATCGCCGACGGTGATCGCCGCGCCGGCCGACTTGGGGAGCGACTCGTGCGAGTCCTCGACCGTCTGCTCGATGTCCTGCGGGTAGTGGTTGGCGCCGCGGATGATGATCAGGTCCTTCAGCCGCCCGGTGACGAACAGCTCGCCGTCGTCCAGGAAGCCGAGGTCGCCGGTCCGCAGGAACGGGCCATCGCCATCGGTGGTCTCGGCGGAGAAAGTTTCTTTGGAGAGCTCCTCGCGTTTCCAGTAGCCGTGGGCGATGCTGTCGCCTTTTACCCAGATCTCACCGATGGCGCGGTCGGCGCAGCGCTGGTGCGTCTCGGGGTCAACGATCGCGGCCTCCTGGCCGAGGTAGGTCACGCCCGAGCCGACGATCTCCAGCGAGTCGTCCGAGCCGGCCTGCCCCGGGACCGCGCGGCCCTCCTTGAGGTCCTCGATCTGGTAGGGCTGGATGGTGGGCGGCTGCCACTTTTTCTTGCCGGCGACCATCAGTGTGGCCTCGGCCAGTCCATAGCAGGGGTAGAACGCCTCGAAGCGGAAGCCGCACGGCTCGAACGCCTCGGCGAACCGCCGGAGGGTGGTCGTGCGGACCGGCTCGGCGCCGTTGAACGCGACCTCCCACTGCGTCAGGTCCAGGCCTTGCTTCTCCTCGTCGGTGATCCGGTCGACGCACAACTCGTACGCAAAGTTCGGCCCACCGCTGATCATGGCGCCGGTGTCGGACAGGGTCCGCAGCCAACGGATCGGCTTCTGCAGGAAGTGGGTGGGCGTCATCAGCGTGTTGTGGCGCCCGAAGTAGATCGGCTGGATGACGCCGCCGATCAGGCCCATGTCGTGGTACAGCGGGAGCCAGCTGAGCCCCTCGCCCGCCCGGGAGATCCGGAAGCCCTCGCAGATGACCTTGGTGTTGTGCAGCAGGTTGCCGTGGCTCAGCATCACGCCCTTCGGCGTTCCCGTGGAGCCGGAGGTGTACTGCAGAAACGCCAGCGTGTCCGGCGAAATGTCGGGCTCCTGCCAGGCGTCGGCCTGGGCGAGGTCCAGCTCGTCGGTGCACTGCCACGGGATGGCGCGGAGGTCCTGTTCGTCCTTGATCATCGGCTCGACGCGGTCGAAGACGCTGTGCGTTGTCAGCGCCACGGCCGGCGTGGCGTCGTCCACGATCGACTGGATCCGGAGCAGGTTGCGGTTGCGGCGCGGCGGGTACGCCGGCACCGCCGTGACCCCCGCGTACAGGCAGCCGAAGAACGCCGCGATAAACTCCAGGCCCGAAGGGTACAGCAGCAGCGCCCGCTCTCCCGCCATGCCGCGCGACTGCAGGTGGGCCGCGATCGCCCGGGCCTGCCGGTCGAGCTGGCCGTAGGTCAGGTGCAGGCGGTCGTCCTCGCCGTCGACGAGGTAGCTGAAAGCGCGCTGGTGGGGGTGGCTTGCGGTCCGCTCGCGGAGCAGCCCCACCAGGTCGGACGACTCGCAGACGGATTGGAATCGGGGGTGGTCGGTCGTCAGCAAGGCGAAAGCTCTCCTCCCGCGCGGCGGCGCCGGGCGGGCTCGTTTCTCGCTAGTTGTTTGGAACCCGCCATTAGACTCTAAGGGGCGGGGGCAATCTACGGGCTTTCTCCCGCGCCCGGCGGCCCCTCAGCCAACAAAAAAAGCGGGCGGGGCGTCTGCCCCGCCCGCTTGGCGGTGTTGTCGGTTTCCCGCGGTCTAGTGCACGAACTCCGCACCGAACGACAGGCCCGTGATGAAGATGTCCTGCTTGCCGGTCTCGCCGATGCCGAAGTCCGGGGCATTGTACTCCACGATCTGAGCGGCACGGGTGAGCGTGTCGACGTATGTGGCGTTGAAGCCGGCCTTGAGGGCCATCGACCTGGTCAGCTGGTACTTCACCTCGGCCCGCATCTCGACGAACGGGGTGAAGTCGTCAGCCCGCTCGCCGTAGCGAGAGTAGGTGGGCTGCAGGAACAGCAGGTTGTTGACGCCGCCGGGCACGGCGTCGTCGCCAAAGCCGTTGGTCTGGTCGATGTTCTGGATGTTGTATCCGAACATGAACCGGGTATCGAGCGAGGTGTTCCACTTGCCGACCTGGCGGTCCGCCTTGACGCGGATCTGGGGGCCGACGATCGAGTTCTCGACCTGGTTGATCGTGAACACGCGGCCGGCGACGTCAGTCAGGCCGTCGAAGCGGAAGTCGTCCTTCAGGCGGAAGTACCGCACGCCGTAACCGATGCTGAAGTGCGAGTTCTGATTCTTCGCCATCCGGTGCCGGTTGTTGAGGGTGTGCGTCTTCATCAGCTCGATGCCGTCGGTCTCAACCCGGTTGCGGACCTGCAGCGTGTTGAAGCGGATGTTGTACCGGTGCAGGTCGCCGATGTCGTAGGCGTACGCGACCGGGATCAGCTCCGAGTCTGGGTCCAACGGGTCCACCGGCACCAGGGTGATGATGATGTTGCCGATGTTGCCGTTGATATCGTCGAGGATGCCGTCGACCAGCGTGGGGTCGCCGTCGGGACCGATGACCACAACGCCGCCCTCGAAGTCGAACCCGTCGTCCAGGTCGTCGAAGTCGATGTTGATGAAGTAGTCGCGGAAGCCGAGCAGGAAGTCGTTGTTAGGGACGTTGAAGTTGACATGCACGCTGCCGAAGCCGTTGAGCGTCGGGGCTAGCAGGATCTCAAGCGGGTTGGGGTTCTCGGCCTGGCCAGGGGGCGGGGGGCCAAAGTTGGTGATGTTGGTGCCCTGGTTGGCGTCGATCGTGCCGTCGCCGTCGATGTCGACGGGGGGCGAGTTGCCGAGGTCCAGCGGCAGGAACCCGTAGACCTCTGACGAGATCGCGTGCGGGCCCTGCAGGATGCCCACGGTGTAGGTGATGTTCTTCTTGCGGTAGCCAAGCTCGTAGCGGTCGCCCCAGCCGAACGAGGCCGCCGGGGGAGCGTCGGTGATGCCGTTGATGATGGTGTACGGTTGCGGCTGAACGGTCGGACCGACCGAGTTCTCATCCACAAAGTTTTCGTACATCACCTCTGACAGGTAAGTCAGGCCCGGGGCGCCGATCGTAGTGCGGTCGCCGGTGAAGGACCAGTACAGTTTGTCGTAGCCAAAGATGTAGCCGCAGCCGTAGTCGACCGGCATGCAGTCCAGGTCGAGGTCGACCGGCTCAAAGTAGCGCATGTCGGAGCAGCCGTCGCAGAACGGGCCACAAAAGTCCTCGTACTGCGCCTGGCAGGTCGCCCAAGGCGACGCCAGCAATGCCACGGCGGTGAACAGTGTTCTGATTCGGGTGGGGAACATCGGCTTCCTCTGGCGCTCTATGTTCGCGGAACCGGGGCGCTATCACACGCGCCGCCGGCAGACCAGTTCTCTCTGTGCCGGTAGTATCGGGTGCGCCGGTCGTGACAGTTGAACAACTCTGGTAAACCCTGACGAAAATCCGGGTCCTGCCAGCTAGCAATGCCACCGCAAGAAGAGAGTCACCGAGCCCCAGGGGCGTCGCCCCCAGGCAGACGCAGCCCAGCCGCGGGTTCTTGTGCGGCGAGCGGGGCGTCCTGGCAGCAAACGGCCTGCCAAGCGGGCAGTAGTAGAAACGAAATCAGCCCTGCCAAACGGTGGGAACAGAACGGCTTGATTTCGGTGAGCGCGTGAAAAAAGCCCCCGCAGGTGGGGCAGAGACCTGCGGGAGCCGGGCGTCGAGCGTTGAGCTATCGACAATACGAATGTTAAAGAAACAAGAAGCGGACTGCAAGTTTCTATCCTGGAAAATCCGGTTTTTTCCTGTAAATCAGGACCATTGTCGCGAAAAAGGCCGTGTTCGCATGTCCCCTGGCATACGCGTCGCCGCAGGATATCTCACCCAGTCGACCCTTTTCCCCAAATCGGGGGGCCAATGGGCTGCATTGCCGCCGGCGGCGTCGGGGCGTAGGTTTCTGGATAGGGCGGGGCGACCGCTCATTTCGCCACCGAGGAACCCCCAGCGAGAAAGCCCGTGCGCCACCGTTCTGAACGCCCACAGCAGGCCATTGGCCGGCTGCTCCGCGACCTCTACGTGCTCGCCGGCGGCGTGGCGGCCGTGCTCCTCGCCCCTCAGCTGTTGGCCGCCCAGACGGCCCCGACCGAAAACCCGCCCGCGGCGCAGCCGCCCAACGCCGCGGCAGAGCCACCCCAGCTCGGCGAGAAGTGGGTCCGGCTGCTCCGCGACGCGGACGACCAGCCAGTCGCGTTGCAGACGGCCGTTGTCCGCTACACCGGCGCCTGGAAGGGTCGGCCGGTGAACGTTGACCTGGTAGGCGCCGTGCACGTCGGTGACGCCGCCTATTACGCCGACCTCAACCGCCGCTTCACCGCGTACGACGCGCTGCTCTACGAACTGGTCGCGCCCCAGGGCACGGTGATTGAGAAGGGAACCCGCGCCGACACCCGCCACCCGTTGGGCGCCATTCAGGGCGGCATGAAGTCGATCCTGGAGCTCGAGCACCAGCTCGAGAAGGTCGACTACACGCGGCCCAACTTCGTGCACGCGGACATGTCGCCCGAGGAGTTCTTCAAGACCATGGAGGACCGCAACGAGGGCGTGGTGCAGATGTTCATGCGGATGATGGGCCAGTCGATTGCCGCGCAGAGCGAGCAACAGGCCCAGGGCGAGTCGGCCGACGCCGAGATTCTGGTGGCGCTGTTCGCCAAGGACCGCGCCCGCCGGCTGAAGATCGTCATGGCCAAGCAGTTCCACCAGATGGAAGGACTGCTCAGCTCGTTCGGCGGGGAGGACGGTTCCACGATCATCACCGAACGCAACAAGAAGGCCCTCGCTGTGCTGCGTCAGCAACTCGACCAGGGGACCCGCAACATCGGTGTGTTCTACGGCGCCGGGCACCTGGCCGACATGCACGAGCGGCTGGTGAAGGACTTCAAGCTGCAGCCCGAGCAGATCACCTGGCTCACCGCCTGGGACCTGAAGAAGCCGTGACCGGCCGGGCGGTCGCAATAGGGCCGGCCGCGCCGCACGAACATGGGGGCGTCGGCGCCGTTGCTCTTCTGTTCCTCTTCTGTGGATGATTGCCGTGCAGTACTTTGCCGAAAACGCGACGCCCGTCTGGGTGTTGGGCGCGATCCTGCTGACCATGACCGGCATCGCCTACGTGCACACCCGCCGCGGGGCGGCGCTGGGCGCGATGCTGGCGGTGGCGGTTCTGACCGGGTTGGGCCTGCTCGCCGAGCGGCTAATCGTCACGCCCCGCGAAGAGGTGCAGGCGACCCTGCTCACGCTGCTCGACCGGGCCGAGGCTAACGACCTGCCCGGCGTGCTCGCGATGGTCGACACGAACTCCGCATCCATCTACGCCGACGCCGAAGCGCTGATGCCAAAGTTCCTCATACACAAGGCGGGCGCCAACGGCGAGATCGAGGTCCTCATCGACGCCGACCAGCCCAACCCCGAGGCGACCGCCACCTTCAAGTTCGCGGTGAACGTCACGCACCGCCAGTCGGGCGTGAAGGCGCCCTACTTCGACGACGTCACGCTCATGCTCCGCAAACGGGGCGACGACTGGGTCATCACTGACTACTCCGCCACCAAGAACTGGCGGGCCGACGCCGCGCGGCTGTAGCCGCCGACGGGACCACTCTCGGGTAGTCGTTGGCCATGAAGCGTCGCGGCTTGCCGCGCTACCGCCCCGGCCCCCCATGACCCGGGTGGCCCGGCCCCGGACGATGCCCGTGCCCCGGATGCCCGTGCCCCGGGTCGGGGTATCCAGGCCCGTATACCGGAGGGTAGTAGCCCCCGCCATGGCCCGGCCCGTAGCCGGGCCCATACCCAGGGTAGCCGTAGCCCGGGTAGCCATAGCCCTGGCCGTAGGGGTAGGCCGGCGTGCGGTTGTAGTAGCTGCCGGTCAGGGTCGACTGCCGCCAGGCGTCGTGAAAGCGTTCCCACTGGGCGTCCAGGCCGCCGCGGTCGTTGCCGTAGCTCTGCACCTCGTAGGTGGTGTCGACCGAGCCGTCCCCGCCACGGATCGTGGTCCGCGAGCGGCGGTAGCGGCTGGTGATCTGCCGCGGGTCCTCCAACGGCTCCACCGCGGGCAGCGGCTGGTACTGGGCCACGCGGGCGCCGGTGGCCGGGTCGTGCGAGTAGGTGCTCGGCTGGAAGACCCAGCTGGAGGTCTCGGCCGGGGCGGCCGCCGCCAGCAAGAGCAGCAGCGTCAGGCTGGCGGCCGGGTGGGTGGCGAGGGGGAGGAACTTCATAAGAGCTATGGGGAGAAGAGTTCTTGTGGGGATGAGCCTCCTGCTCGTGGCTCCCGCAGGGAGCATGGGGTGCGGGTGGGGTTAGCTTCCAGTTTAATTACTCAGAGTCGAGTTTCGCGTCTGAGTCCTGAGCACTGGCCTCTTCGGGGGCCTGAGAAGCGTCTGGTTTGGGGCGTTTTAAGACTTTTGCGGAGTCGATGTCGAAGTACAGCTCGTATGGCTCCTTGAGCTTTGGCTTCGGAAGTCCCCATTCGTTAATGAGCTGATGAAAGTCCTCGTTTGATTTGGGTCGGCCGTCATTAAGGAGTTGGAGATCGATCTGGTGCTGCATGTTCCCCAAGTGGATCAGCCCCTCAGAACGAAGGAAGGCTTGTGACGTGGCGCCCCGCACCACGTTCACGTCCTCTTTCCGTTCGACATTAACGAAATCCTCCGGAACAATCGGCGTCGGCCCTTCGGCCAGCTTGGCTTCCCACTCGGCCTGCTCGTCCACGGCCGCCTGCTGCTTCTGCTGCTGCACGGCCTGCACGTCGACGGGCTCGCCGCAGCCGGCCATCCACACGAGCGTGAAGCCGGCCACGGCCAGGGCGGTGATGCGGATAAAGCGATCCATGTCGGGCCTCGTTGGTTGGTCGGTAATGGGGGGCCTCACTTGGTGCGCTGTCTGCGGTGAATCGTTGTCTGTCCTGTTCCGGCCGACACGGCTACTGGTTGTTCAGGTCGAGGTTCCACGCCTGCATCTCGGCGAGCTTGTCGTGCTGGGTGCGGTCGATGGTCAGCGGGGTGAGCGTGAGCCGGTGGTTGCGGATGCCGGCCAGGTCGGAGTCCTCGTCGGGCCCCGGCGTGGGCAGCGTGCCGGTGGTCCAGTAGTAGTGGCGGTTTTTGGGGTCCAGCCGGGCCTCGAACTCGGCCGGCCAGCGGTGGGTGTTCATGCCAGTGATTTGCAACTCGGGCGCCGGGGCCTCTTTTCCCGAGGAATCCTGCGTTGCGGCGGTCGGGATGTTGAGGTTGTACAACGCGTGGTCCGCCCACGCGTTGCGTTTGAGCATCATGCTGATTACCCGCCTCGCCAGCCGGGCCGCCGCGTGGAATCGGGCGTGCTCGTCGTACTCCAGGCTCACGGCGATCGACGGCAGGTCGTACATGGCGGCCTCGGTGGCCGCGGCCACGGTGCCGGAGTAAAGCACGTTGACCCCCACGTTCAGCCCCCCGTTGATGCCGCTCACCACCAGGTCCGGCTTCCAGGGGCAGAGCTTGCCGAGCGCCAGCTTCACGCAGTCTGCCGGGCTCCCCTCGACGGCCCAGCCCAGCCGGCTCTCGGCGTCGCCCGAGTGGTCGGCGTAGACCTCCTTCGCCATCAGGGGGGTCAGGAAGGTGATGCTGTGCCCGACGCCGCTCTGCTCGATCGCCGGCGCCACGACGCACACCTCGCCCAACTCCTCGAGCGCGGACCGCATCGCGGCCAGGCCGGGGGCGTAGATACCGTCGTCGTTGGTCAGCAGGATCTTCATGGCGGGCTCGGCGGGGGGGAATCCGTTCAAAGGCGCATGATAACGCGCTCCGCGAGCCAGCAACACGATCGAGCCGCGCGGCGAAGCGGACTTTTGTCCACTTCTGGCGCATCGATTTTTAGGGACAAAAGTCGGGCCTCATTCCGAGCCCGCGTTTGCGTTTTTGTCTTGTTTTGTAGGGTCGACGCACTTTGGCCTGCTCGTCTTCGGCCGACTTTTGTCCACCTGGGGTCGCCGATAGGGACAAAAGTCGTTTGGTGGCTGGTGGGTGGCGGGTGGTGGGTAGCGTGTTGTTGCTGGGGTGCTTCGCGCACGGGTGGCCACAACCAAACCCACGACTGCGGGCGGAGGTTGCTCAGGGCCGCGCATCGCGGCGCTTGAGCGACTACGGCCATCCCTCATTGGACCGCGGGGGGTGGCCGGTTTCTACCGAAATCCCCCTGGATTCCGCTCATTTCGACCCGCCCGGAAGCCTGCTACAATACCGGGCTTTCCCTCAGGCGAACGACCCCCTCAAACGCGGGGCCCCTTCGACCAAGCGGCCCCGACATCGGAAGGGATAAAGCGAGGGCGACCTATGTCCGTGGACTCCACTACCGCTATGACCGACCTCCCCGCCGCCGCTGGCGTCGCCGAAGAACGCGTGCTGGTGCTCGACTTTGGCAGCCAGTACGCCCAGCTCATCGCCCGGCGGGTCCGCGAGGCGCACGTCTACTGCGAGATCGTGCGGCACGACATCACGGCCGCGCGGCTCAAGGAGCTGGCCCCGGCCGGCATCATCCTGTCGGGCGGCCCCAGCAGCGTGTACGCCGAGAACGCGCCGCAGTGCGACCCCGAGCTGTTCAAGCTCGGCATCCCCGTGCTCGGCATCTGCTACGGCATGCAGCTCGCCTGCCAGGCGCTGGGCGGCGAGGTGCAGAACGCGTCCAGCCGCGAGTACGGCCGCGCCCACTGCGAGGTGACCGACCCCACCGACCTGTTCGACGGCGTCCAGACGCAGACCGAGGTCTGGATGAGCCACGGCGACCAGGTCGCGGCGATCGCCGAGGACTGGGAGCCGTTGGCCAAGACCTCCACCTGCCCGTTCGCCGCCGTGCGGCACAAGAAGCTGCCGGTGTTTGGCCTGCAGTTCCACCCCGAGGTGACCCACACCGTCGAGGGCAAGCAGGTGCTGACCAACTTCCTGCAGAAGGTCTGCAAGACCTCCGGCCTGTGGCGGCTGGCCGACTTCGCCGACGAGACCATCCGCCAGGTCCGCGAGCGGGTGGGCGACGACCGCGTGATCTGCGGGCTGTCGGGCGGCGTCGACTCGGCCGTGGTGGCGGCGCTGCTGGCCCGCGCGATCGGCACGCAGCTCTCCTGCATCCTGGTCGACAACGGCCTCTTGCGCAAGGACGAGGAGCGGGCGATCGTCGACGAGTTCACCAACCACTTCAAGGCCGACCTGCACGTGGTCAAGGCCGAGGACCTGTTCCTCGAGCAGCTGGCCGGCGTGGTCGACCCGCAGGAGAAACGCCGCCGCATCGGCAAGACCTTCATCGACTGCTTCAAGGCCGAGGCCGACAAAATCGAGGGCGCGAAGTACCTGGCCCAGGGCACCCTGTACCCGGACGTGATCGAGAGCGGCGCCGCCAAGGACGGCCCGGCCGACACCATCAAGCTGCACCACAACGTGGGCGGCCTGCCGGAGGAGCTGGGCTTCGAGCTGGTCGAGCCGCTCCGCGACCTGTTCAAGGACGAGGTGCGTCAGCTCGGCCTGCAGCTCGACCTGCCGGAGGAGATCGTCTGGCGGCACCCGTTCCCCGGCCCCGGCCTGGCGGTCCGCTGCCTGGGCGAGGTGACCAAGGAGAAGCTGGCCGTGCTGCGCGAGGCCGACGCGATCGTGGTCGGCGAGATCAAGGCCGCCGGCCTGTACCGCGCCACCAGCCAGGCGTTTGCCGTGCTGCTGCCGGTGCAGAGCGTGGGCGTGATGGGCGACTCCCGCACCTACGACAACACGGTCGCCGTGCGGTGCGTCAACACCGACGACTTCATGACCGCCGACTGGAGCCACCTGCCCCACGACCTGTTGGCCCGCATCAGCACCCGCATCATCAACGAGGTGAAGGGCGTCAACCGCGTGGTGTACGACATCAGCAGCAAGCCGCCGGCCACGATCGAGTGGGAGTAGGCCGAAGGGTCACGCCGGGTGCCGGGGGCGCTCCCGTTAGGGAAGCCCCCGACGAGGTACCTGCCGCGGCTTGCAGAAAGTCGGGGGCTTCCGCTGTCGCGGAGCGCCCCCGGCACCCCCTTGTACTGCTATTCCACGAGCCACTCGGGTGAGATGGCGTCAGGCTTCAAGCGGTTTGGCTCTAGCCCTTCGTACCACCCTGCGCTTGACCACTTCCAATCCCTCGTTTTCTCGACAAGTCCCCGACGAACGGGATTCATGTGCGTGTATTCGATCATCTTCTCAAGAGTTGAAGGCTCGCTGATGTTGCGGTCGTAGCCGCCGCCGGGAAGCCAGAAGTGACTTTCGATGCGACTGCCGCGACGCTGCTGCAAACGTGGGACCCACTCGGGGGCGTTCGATCTGACGAACGCCAACGCTTTGCGAGACGTCGGTTGCTTGACTAGTTCTAGAAAATCGGAAACCGAGTAATCAGGCTCTCGGGGATGGACAACCAGATGTACGTGCTCGGGCAAGAACACAAAGGCCCAGAGATCGTAATTGAGTCTGCTGCGTGCGTGCTCGATCGATTCGGCCAGCCACTCGCAGGTCCGCGGCTTTGACAGGAGTTGGAATCGCTGGAAGCAAGAGAACGTGAGTTCGTGGGCGTGCCCAGGAAGATTGAACGACTTGCGGTGCGGACCGTGACGCTGCATTACTGGAGTGTAGACAGCGAGGTCTAGCGATTCCAATTTCCTTTTTGCGTTGGGGCGCCGGGGCGCTCCCGAAGGGAAGCCCCCGAGATTAGCGTGCCCCGGTCCTGCGGCAGCGGGGACTTCCGCTGTCGCGGAGCGCCCCCGGCACCCAAGGGGTTTGATTTACGCCGCCACTGAACTTATCTTCCGCCCCAGCGTAACCAACCCATGGTCAGCATGACCTACACCCTTGGCGTGCTGCTGGCGACCACGCTCGGCTGCGTGGGGCTGGTGGCGTTGTGGGCCGCGGGGGCCGGGCGGTGGGCCATGCTGCGGTGGCTGGCGTTCCTGGCGATCATCGCCCCGCCGCTGGCGGTCGAGGCCGACGAGGTGTTTGTCGGCTGCTACGTGCTGGGCGCGACCGTCGGGGCCGGCGTGTGGCTGGGGCGGTGGTGGTTCCACCGGGCGGACGCCGACCCCCGCCCGCTGTGGGCGTTCTCGATGGGCGGGCTGCTGACGCTCACCGCGGCGGTGGCCGTGGCGGCCGCCATGGGCGCGCGGCTCGAGTTCACGCACTACCAGGCGTGGGGCGACTTCGCGCTGATCGGCCTGGTCGGCGGCCTGTGCACGCTGGTCGGGGCGTGGATGGCGGTGGAGGGCTGGTCGACCCCGCTGCGGCGGACGCTGCTGGGCTGCCTGGCAGCGCTGCTGCTGTCGCTGACGCTCGTGCAGCTGGACGAGTTCACCACCTCGCTGCGGCACGGCGTCTGGCCCCAGCCCCAGTTCCAGGTGTTCCTCTCTCCCGAACGGTACGAGCCCGGGTCGGAACGCTACCTCCGCGCGGTGTGGACGCCGGTCTGCATCGCGGTGACGCTGCTCACGGCGGCCGCCGTGGGGCTGGCACGCGCGGCGCAGCGCCCGGTCGCGCCGCGGAACCGCCACGCGAAGCTCGCGCTGCTGGCAGTGATCGCCGCCATTGTCGCGCCGCCGGTGTGGGTCGGCGCGCAGTGGCTGCTGCCGTGGCGATCAACGCCGCCGCCCGTTGCGTTCGAGCCGCCGCCTTCTGATCTTCCTGTCGAGGCGCTCCACCCGCTCATGGTCCTGCAGACGCAGGTCGACGACGCCCGGGGCGGGACGCAGCACGACTATGTGAACTCAATGAAGGGCTTGTACCCACAGCTAGAGGCTCTGTACCCGCTCCGCGCGACGCTGCCGGTCGAGGACCTGGCCCGCGTAAGCAAGCGGTTGCGGGCCATCGAGGGGGGGATCCAGCCGTACGACTCCTACCGCTGGCAGAGCATCATCGACGTGCACCAGCGTACGAACTGGCACCGGCGGTTGCGCGAGATCCTCTGCCGCTGGGACCGCCACCACTCGGTTGTGGACGTCGCCTTCCAGGAGAGCTACTACGCGGACAGCCGGGCGATGCTGCGGCTGTTCCAGGTCGAGTTCGCGCTGCACGCGTACCAGGCCGAGCATGGCGAGTGGCCCGAAGGTATTGCTGAGCTGGTTCCCAACCTGCTCCCCGAGGCGCCGATCGACCCCTGCTCGCCTGTGGGCGATCCCCTCAGGTACCGCCGCACGGCCGACGGGTATCTGCTGTACAGCGTCGGCGACAACGGTCGGGACGACGCGGGCAAACCACCCAAGCGGGTGCGCCGGTGGGTAGGCTGGCCCCACCAGGCCGGCGACATCACGCTGCCATCGTGGTTCGACGCTGGCGAAGAGTAGCCGTCGGTCCAACCACCCACCACACACCAACAACCACCCACCAACCGCTACCCGTTCCGCTGCTCATAAACCGCGTGGAGCAGGGCCTCGACGTCCTTGTACTTCTTCTTGCGGCTGACGGCCTCGTCCAGCAGGCGTTTGGCGTCCGCTTCGCTGTGGCCCAGCGTGCGGAGGATCTCGAACACCTCGGCGGCCAGGTCCTGCTCGATGTCGCCGCCGGTGGGCAGGTCGCGCCCGACCAAGAGCGCGAACTTGGCCGCCTTGCGGCGCAGCTTGGCGACCACCCGCTCGGCGGTGGCGGGGCCGATGCCGGGCAGGGTGCTGAGGCCTTTGACGTCCTGCTCCTCGATCTCGGTGGCGAGCTCGGCGACCGGGCGGACCATCGCGCGGAGCGCCTTCTTCACGCCGACGCCGTCCACCTGGCAGAACATCTCGAAGAACTCACGCTCCACCGGGTTGAGGAAGCCGATCATGCGGGGCGTCATGCGGCCCTGCATCGGGTTCCCCTCGAGGTACTCGATGGTGTGCAGGTCCACCTCCTGGCCGACCTTCGACTGCAGGCTGCGGCGGGCGAACTCGGGGATCAGCACCTGCCGCTCGTACGGGCCGATGGCCAGCGTGCAGAAGTCGGTCGAGAGGGAAACAACGCGGCCGGTGACTTTGGTGATCATAGGGGCTATCGGCTGTTGGCTATTGTCCGTCGGCGGTCGGCTTGGAATCTACGCAATCTTGCCGAGAGCCGATAGCCGAAGGCCGACAGCCCAGGTACCAGTGCGTCATGGCGATGGCCAGCGCGTCGGCCACGTCGGGCGGGTCGGGGGCGGCGGTCAGGCGGAGCTCGGCCTGCACGGCCTGCTGCATCTGCGCCTTAGGCGCGCGGCCGTTGCCGGTGAGGGTCTTCTTGATCTGTGTGGCCGCGTAGTGCGCCACCGGCACGCCGGCCTGCGTGGCGGCCAGCACGATCACGCCCCGTGCGTGGCCCATCAGGATAGCGGTCTTGGGCCGCTCGTAGTGGGAGTAGAGCTCCTCGAGCGACAGCGCGTCGGGCTTGAGGGCTTCAACCACCTCGGCCACGCCGGCGTAGATCTCGCCCACGCGGTGCGCGAGCGACTTGCCCGAGGTCCCCCGCACCACGCCCGCCTCGACGAGCGTCAGGTCCCGCCCCTGGGCGTCGATCACGCCGTAGCCGGTGGTGTTGAGTCCGGGGTCGATGCCGAGGATACGCATGGGGAACTAAATCAGCTTGCGAAACTCTTCGATCTTAAGCCCGGCGTCACGCACTATTGCGCCCATCGTGATCGCGTTGATCGGGTTGTGGCGCGGGATGGTGAGGATCCGCTCGCCGTTTGTCATGACGGTGTGTTTGCCTTCACGAGCAACAACGAAGTCGGCCTTCTCTAGTGCGCGTATGGCGTCTTTATGGTTAACCCCGGGGAGCTTCGGCACGCCTAGGCCTCGACTTCCACTTCGCGGGTGTCCTTGTCCACCCACAGCTCACGCTGCACCTCGAGGTACTCCCGGATCGCATCCTGAACGTTGGCGATTGCTTCTGCCTCAGTAGCGCCCTGCGAGTGGCACCCAGGTAGTCCGAGCACGGACGCGGCATACCCTTCGTCCGACTTCTCCAGCGAGATCTTGTACCGCATGGGGCTGCCTTTCGTAGTGGGGAGACGCAAAGCCAGTTGTTCACCGCCTGACGGGCGCGGTCGTGAGGAAGTTCTTACCCCGCGGTCCATTCCGTCCCGCCTGCGCGGTCCTCGAGCGTCACGCCGGCGTCCTTCAGCCGGTCGCGGACCGCATCGCCCGTAGCGAAGTCCTTGTTCTTGCGGGCCGTGGCGCGGAGGTCGATCAGCATCTGCATCACGCCGTCCAGGGCACCGTCGGCGCCGCCGGTCCACTCGGTGCCGCCGGCGCGGTCCTCCAGCGTGATGCCGGTGGGGGTCAGGCCGTCGCGGATGGCGTCGGCCACGGCAAAGTTCTTGGCGGCGCGGCTCTCGGCGCGGAGGTCGATGACCAGCTGCATAACCTTGCCGAGCAGCTCGTTGCCGGAACCGCCGGCGTCCGCCGGGGGCTGCTGGAAGATGCCGAGGATCGCGCTGAGCTCCTTGATGGTCTCCATCAGCAGGTCGAGCACCGCGGTGTCGGCCGGGTTGGGCGAGCCTTCTTCCATCTTCTGCTGGTCGCAGAACTTGTTGGCCAGCGTGGAGAGCTCAAACAGCTCGGCGATCGCGCCGCCGGTGTTGAAGTCGTCGTCCATGGCGGACAGGAACTTCTCCTTCAGCTCCTTCGCCTTGGCGAGGGTCTCGTTGTCGCCCAGGTCGATGCTGCTCGCGCCGCGGCTGGTCGGCGCGGTGAGCGCGTAGAAGTCGCCGCCGCTGATCCGCGTGAACCGCTTGAACAGCCGGTAGAAGGTCTCCAGGCCCTTGGCGGCCTGTTCGATGGCGGGCTCGCTGAACAGCACGGTGCTGCGGTAGTGGGTGCGGAGCAGGAAGAAGCGGATCCGCTCGCCCCCCTGCTTCTTGATGAGGTCGGCCAGGCCGCCGGCGCCCTTGCTGCGGCTCATCTTGCCGCCGGCGTCGGCTTCGGGGGCGGACGCTCCGGGCTCTTGGCGGTCGCTCTTGCCGCCGATCTTGCCGGCGGCCGAGTCCTTGCGCAGCAGGCCGTTGTGGGCCCAGTACTTGACCATCGGCTTGCCGTGGCAGCACTCGCTCTGCGCGACCTCGTTCTCGTGGTGCGGGAACACTAGGTCCAGGCCGCCGCCGTGGATGTCGAAGGTCTCGCCGAGGATCTTCTTGCTCATCGCGCTGCACTCGATGTGCCAGCCCGGCCGGCCCTCGCCCCAGGGCGACTCCCAGCTCGGCTCGCCCGGCTTGGCGGACTTCCAGAGCGCGAAGTCGGCGGCGGACTTCTTGCGGGCCGCCTGGCCGCCGCCGTCGCCCTGCATGGCCTCGACCGAGCGGTTGGAGAGCTTGCCGTACTCGCGGTCCTTGCCGACGTCGAAGTAGACGTCGCCCTCGGACTCGTACGCGTAGCCCTTCTCGACCAGGTCCGCGACGAACTGGATGATGTCGCCCATGCACTCGGTGGCGCGGGGGAACGAGCTGATCTGGTCTACGCCCAGCGCGGCCAGGTTGCCCTCGTAGTCCTTGATGTTCTCTTCGGCCACCTCGAGCATGGTGATGCCGCGCTCGTTGGCTTTGTTGATTAGCTTGTCGTCGACGTCGGTGATGTTGACCACCCAGTTGACGTCGTAACCGCTGTACTTGAGGTGCCGCGTGATGCAGTCGAAGATCACCGGCCCGACCAGGTGACCGATGTGGGCCTCGGCGTACACCGTGGGCCCGCACAGGTAGATGCCGACCTTGCCCTCCTGGACGGTCTCGAACGGCTCCTTCTTCTTCGACAGCGTGTTGTAGATCTGCAGGGTAGGGTGCGCGGGCATGGGTAGCGGGGCGGATTTCGGGTGTTGGGATCCGGAACTGCTGTTCGGGGTGCTGGGCGATTCCGGTAAGTTACTCCGATCAGGGCGATTTTGGGAAGGTCGCTTGCCCTCCTCGCCGCCCGACGGATCTACCGCTAGCACTTCAACGCAGGATACCGCGATGAGCAGCAACCCGTTCGAGTCGCCGATCACCGACGGCGGCGGCTACCAGACGCCCGGTCGTGCGACTATGACGCTCAAGCACATCGACCCGCTGCAGGCCGGCAAGGTGCTGGGGGCGTTGTATCTGCTCTTGGGGCTTGTTGTTGTCCCCTTCTTCATCCTGGCGTCGGTAGTGAGTGGTGACGCTACTCAGATTGGCTTGGGGATCGGTATGGCGATCATAATGCTGCTGATGTACGGCGTCGGCGGGTTTATCGGTGGGCTGCTGATGGCGTTCCTGTACAACGTCGTGGCGAAGATCTCGGGCGGGATGCGGTTCGACTTCGAGTAGAGGTTTGGCCAAAGGCCATGGCAACCGTACCCTTGGGCGCCACTACGCGCGGCGGAGCCGCGACGCTCCCTTCCCTACTCCCTGCCTGCTGCCTTGGCGCTCACCAATGCCACGCAGCGGGCTTCGATCGCTTCTTCTCTGCCGACCGGTCCGACGGACTCGCCGGTCTTGGCCTTGATGCCGATCTGCCCGACGGACACGCCCAGCACGCCGGCGATGGCGTGCCGCATTCCGTCCTTGTAGGGGAACAGCTTGGGCCGCTGGGCGGCGATGACGCAGTCCAGGTTCACCAGCTGGTAACCGGCCTCCTGAACGCGGCGGTAGGCCTCGCGGAGGAAGTCTTTCGAGTCGCGGCCGCGGTTGGCCTCGTCGGTATTGGGGAACAGCTCCCCGATGTCCGGCAGGCCGGCGGCGCCCAACAACGCGTCGGTCACCGCGTGCAGCAGCACGTCGGCGTCGCTGTGGCCAACCGCCTGGCGGTCGTGCGGCACGTCGATCCCGCCCAGCCGCAGTGGCCCGCCGGGCTCCAGGCGGTGGGTGTCTTCACCTAGTCCAATCCTTAGACTGCTCATGCTGATACCGCTTGATAGGCAGGTTAGGGGAACACTAGTAGGCGCTAATCACCACCAACTCGCTTGCCGTCGACACGTTGGGCGGTGATTTGCTCTGACAAGAGTGTTCCCACTCCATTCGGTTGGTCAAAAAGGAAGGGCACGAAACCTGAGGCTTCGTGCCCTTTGTGCCTTGGTGGTTCGCACTTATCGTCTAACTGCTGACGGCGGCGGCCTCGGCGGCCTTGGCCAGGGCCTCGGCCTTGTCGGTCTTCTCCCAGCTGAACTCGCCGTTGGGGCCGGGCTCGCGGCCAAAGTGGCCGTGGGCGGCGGTGGCCGACATGACCGGCTTGGTCAGGCCGAGCTCCTTGATCAGGCCGCCGGGGGTGAGCGAGAAGTTCTCGCGGATCAGGTCTACCAGCACGCCCTCGTCGACCTTGCCGGTGCCGAAGGTGTTGGCGTTGACGCTCACCGGCTCGGCGACGCCGATCGCGTAGGCCAGCTGCACCTCGACCTCGTCGGCCAGGCCGGCGGCGACCAGGTTCTTGGCGATGTAGCGGGCCATATAGGCGGCCGAGCGGTCGACCTTCGAGGGGTCCTTGCCGCTGAAGGCGCCGCCGCCGTGGCGGCCGCGGCCGCCGTAGGTGTCCACGATGATCTTGCGGCCGGTCAGGCCGGTGTCGCCGTGCGGGCCGCCGATCACAAACTTGCCGGTCGGGTTGATGTGGTAGGTGATGTCGCCGTTGACGTACTCGGCGGGCAGGCAGGGCTTGATCGCCTTCTCGATGATCTCCTGCTTGGCCGCCTCGGTGATCACCTTGCCGCAGTCGGCCAGGATCGACTCGTCGTGCTGGGTGCTCACGACCACCGTGTCGATGCGGATCGGCTTGTTGTCCGGGCCGTACTCAACCGTGACCTGGCTCTTGCTGTCAGGACGCAGCCAGGGCAGCTCGCCGGATTGACGCAGCTCGGCCAGTTTCTCAACGATGCGGTGCGAGATGTGGATCGGCAGCGGCATGAGCACGTCGGTCTCGTTGCACGCGTAGCCGAACATCAGGCCCTGGTCGCCGGCGCCCTGCTCGCTGCTGAGGCTGGTCTCGGCGTCGACGCCCTGGGCGATGTCCTCGCTCTGGCCGTGGATCGCGTTGAGCACGCCGCAGTCGTGGCTGAAGCCGATCGAGGGGTCGGTGTAGCCGATCTTCTTGATCGTGTCGCGGACGACCTTCTGCACGTCGACGTAGTGGCTGGTGCGGACCTCGCCGGCGACCACCACCTGGCCCGTGGTGCAGAGGGTCTCGACCGCGACGCGGGCGGCGCCCGGGTTGGGGTCGTTGGCGAGGATGTCGTCGACGATCGCGTCGGAGATCTGGTCGGACACCTTGTCCGGGTGGCCCATGCTGACGGATTCGCTGGTGAACAGGTAGTTGCCGGATGCCACGAGAAGTCTCCTGAGGATCGTGCCGCGGGTTGCCCCCTGGGATTGAATGGGAGGCTTGCAATCCAGGAGTATAAAAACCTGAGTTTGCCCCTTCAATGCCCGGGGACCCGTCCGGAGCGGGTCTGGCGGCCTGGCGGCGCCGCCCGCCACCGGGGTGAGCGGGCCGGCCGCGGGCTGGTATGCTGGGGCGCTACCCGCCCTCCTGGCCTTTCTTCCACCCGACCGGCCCGCAACCAAGACGCCCGTTCCGCCATGGCAGACCTCGAATCCCTGAAGGCGAAGCTCGCCCCGTTCAACCAGCAACACGTCCTGCAGTTCTGGGACGAGCTGCCCGAGGCCGGACGCCAGCAGCTGGCCCTGCAGCTAGAAGAGATCGACCCGGGGCTGATCGCCCAGCTCCACAGCGGCGACGCCGAGCAGCCCGACTGGCACGCGCTGGCTCAGTCCGCGGACCCGCCCCCGGCGATGCGGCTGGCGGACCGCCAGCAGGGCCAGGCGGGGGGGCTCGGCGTCACACCCGAGCAGGCCCGCGCGCGGGGCCGCCAGGCGCTGGACGCCGGCGAGGTGGGCGTGCTGCTGGTCGCCGGAGGGCAGGGGAGCCGGCTCGGGTTCGACCACCCCAAGGGCATGTACCCGATCGGCCCGGTGTCCGACGCGACGCTGCTGCAGATCCACCTGGAGAAGGCCATCGCTTTGGCCAACCGCCACGGCAAGAGCCTTCCCGTCTACCTGATGACCAGCCCGGTCACGCACGACGAGCAGCTCGCGTTCCTCAAGGCGAACGACAACTTCGGCCTCGCCGAGGACGACCTCGTGGTGTTCTGCCAAGGCACGATGCCGGCCGTCGACAAGGCGACCGGCAAGCTGCTGATGGCGGAGAAGGACGCGCTGTTCCTCAGCCCGGATGGGCACGGCGGCACGGTGTCTGCGCTCGCCAAGAGCGGCGCGATTGACCACATGAACCGCCGCGGCGTGAAGCACCTGTTCTACCTGCAGGTGGACAACCCGATCGTGCCGATCGGCGACGCCGAGTTTATCGGCTACCACCTGCTGGCCGAGTCGGAGCTGACCAGCATGGCGGTCGCCAAGGAGACGCCCGGCGAGAAGCTGGGCAACTTCGCGATGATCGACGACGCCATGACCATCATCGAGTACAGCGACATGCCCGACGATGTCGCCGAGCAGCGGGACGCCGACGGCGGCCTGCGGTTCTGGGCGGGCAGCATCGCGGTGCACGTGTTCGGCGTCGCGTTCCTAGAGCGGATGCTCGGCATGAAGGACTCGCTGCCGTTCCATATCGCCAACAAGAAGGTGCCGCATGTGGACGAGTCGGGCGCCCTGGTCGAGCCGAGCGAGAACAACGCGCTGAAGTTCGAGAAGTTCATCTTCGACCTGCTCCCCAAGGCGGCCAACCCAATCGTCGTAGAGTACGCCGAGGCCGAGGTGTTCGCCCCCCTGAAGAACGCCCCGGGCGCCCCGAAGGACACCGAGGAGTACGTGCAGCGATTCATGATGGCGCAGCACCGCGGCTGGCTGGCCGCGGCGGGCGTTGACCTGCCCGCCGACGCGCAGGTCGAGATCAGCCCGCTGTGGGCGCTCGACGCCGAGGGCGTTGAGGCGAAGGCCAAGGCCGGGAGTGTCGAGGTCAGCGGACCAACGTACCTGCGGTAGCCCGGCAACCGTTCTGCTGTAGGAGGCCTCGCCGACGCCGGTTCAGGGTTGCGCCGTGAGACCTGCTGCGTTGAGGCGCCCCATCGCACATCCCAAGACGACTCCTGCAGTCCCACGAAGATGAAGCTCGAAGTCGAACAGAAGTTCCGCGTGGCCGACCTCGACGCCGTGCGGACGCGGATCGCCGAACTGGGCGGGTCGCCGTCCGGCGTGGTTGAGCAACGCGATACGTACTTCCGTCACCCGTCGCGGGACTTCGCCCAGACCGGCGAGGCGCTGCGGATCAGGCGAACCGGCGACCAGGCAGTGGTGACCTACAAGGGGGCCAAGCTCGATCAAACCGTCAAGACGCGGCCCGAGCTGGAGTTCCCGCTTGCCGAGTCCGGCCAGCCGCAGCGGCAGCTGCTGGAGCTGCTCGGCTTCACGGCGGTCGCCGAGGTTTGCAAGCACCGCGAAGCTTACCACCTGACGCACAGCGGCCTACAACTAGAGGTGACGCTCGACAAGGTCGAGGGGGTCGGCACGTTTGTCGAGGTCGAGGCGATCGCCGAACTGGGCGACCCCACGTCCGCCCAGCAGGCGGTGCAGGGCCTGGCCGCCGCGCTGGGTCTGAGCGACCTGGAGCCCCGCAGCTACCTGCGGATGCTGCTGGAGAGCCGCGACCGGTAGCCCGGCCGCGCGTCCGCATCCCCACCGATCGATCCCCCCGCCCCCAACGCCGCCGCTGCATGTCCCGCCTGGCCGACGAACTCCCGATCAACGAGCAGCCGTACGAGCCGTTCGACGAGCCGGGGGACGAGGAGTTCAGCGAGCTGTCGCACCGCGAGCTGTACGAGTCGCGGAACTTCGTCTGGCTGATGCTGCACCAGGTGCTGCTGCGGATCGGCTGGATCTTCAAGACCGAGAGCATCGTGATGCCGATGTTCCTCAGCATGATCGGCGGCTCGTCGGTGATGATCGGCCTGCTGCCGGTGCTCAACCGGCTGGGGTTCAGCATCCCGCCGCTGCTCTACGCGCAGCCCTTGAAGCTCTCGCCGTTCAAGAAGCGGATGGTGGCGCGGTCGTCGCTGCTGATGGCGGCGCCCTTCGCGCTCCTGTCAGGACTGTGGTTCTCCGGCGTGTGGCGCAGCGGCGACGGCGTCGCGGCCTGGATGCCGTGGCTGTTCCTGGCGGTCTACGGGTGGTTCTTCTGCCTAACCGGGATCAACCAGCTGGGCATGCACGCGCTGCACGGCAAGCTGATCCGCGCCGACCTGCGGGGCCGGCTGTACACGGCCGCGGTGGTGGTCGGCGCGCCGCTGGCGGTGGCCAGCGCGTGGCTCCTGCTGCCGGGCTGGCTGGCAATGCCCGACGGCGGGTTCGGTTGGGTGTTCGGCGTAACGGCCGTGGCGTTCCTCGCATCGGGCTGCATGCTGCTGTTCACCCGCGAGGAGCCCGACCGGCTGACCGAGCCCCCCACCAGGCCCGCGCAGAAGTTTGTCGACGCGTGGCGCGTCGTACGCGACGACCCGCGGGCCCGCCCGGTGGCAATCCTCTCGGCGCTGGTCTGCTTCAACTTCATGCTGTTCCCGCACTACCAGTCGCTCTACCCGCGGCCGGAGGGCGCGACCGTGCTGAACTACCTCGGCAAGATCATGCTGTGGGTCTGCATCCAGAACGCCGCCACCGCGCTGTTCAGCCTGATCGCCGGGCCGCTGGCCGACTGGATGGGCAACCGCGCGGCGCTGCGGTGGTCGACGCTCGGTTTGGCGACCGGCCCGCTGCTGGCCGTGCTGCTCGCGCAGGCGTCGGACGAGATGTCCCGCGACTACTTCTTCCTGGTGTTCGTGCCGCTCGGGTTCATGCCGGTCACCATCAAGCTGCTGATGAACTACACGCTCGAAGCCGCGCCCGACGACGACCACCCGCAGTACGTGGCGGCGATCGGCATGTGCATCGCCGTGCCGGTGATCGTTGGCTCGCCGCTGGTCGGCTACCTGGTGGGCCGCATCGGCGCGACGCCGGTGTTCGTTGGCGGGCTGGCGGTGCTGCTGCTGGCGTTCGTCCAGACGCTCCGGCTGCCCGAGCCGCGGCATGGGTAGGTTGGTGGTTGGTGGTTGGTGGTGCGCCTGCTAGCGGCCCTTCCAGCCAACTAGCCGTGTCCAAACTGCCGTTCCGCCGCTGCTTGGTTTCTGGGATACTCCCCGCCCGATCTAGCTTGCCCAGCCCACCACCTACCCGGCAACCGTGTCGCGGCGCGCATGAACATCTTCTTCTCCGTCGGCGAGCCCTCGGGCGACCTGCACGGCGCCAACCTGATCCGCGAGCTCAAACGCCGCCGCCCCGACTGGCGGATGGTCGGCTACGGCGGGCCCAAGATGGAGCAGGCGGGCTGCGACTTGCACACCGACCTCACGCAGTTCGCCGTGATGTGGTTCCTGCAGGTGATCCTCAACTACCACAAGTTCCGCGCGCTAGTCCAACGCGCCGATCGCTACTTCGCGGAGCACCGGCCCGACGCGGTGGTGCTGATCGACTACCCGGGTTTCAACTGGCACATCGCCAAGAAGGCCAAGGCGCACGGCATCCCTGTTTACTACTACGGCGCCCCCCAGTTGTGGGGGTGGGCTGGCTGGCGTGTGAAAAAGATGCGCCGCAACGTGGACCACGTGCTGGTGAAGCTGCCATTTGAGGAGCAGTGGTACCGCGACCGGGGCTGCAACGCGACCTACCTTGGCCACCCGTACTTCGACGAGTTGCGTGCCCAGCATCTCGACGAGCAGTTCGTTGCATCACACCAGGCCAACGGCCCGCTGGTGACCATCCTGCCGGGTTCGCGCACTCAGGAGGTGCGTTCGAACCTGGTGTGGCAGCTCAAGGCGGCGGAGAAGATCCGCGCGCGCTCGCCTGGCGTGCGGTTCGCCATCGCGGTGTTCAAGGAGTCGCAGCGCGCACTGGTCGAGACCGAGCTCGCCAAGTCGGGCGTTGAGGCCGACGTGCACGTGGGGCGGACGCCCGAACTGATCCGCGCCGCGACCTGCTGCCTGGCGGTGTCGGGGTCGGTGTCGCTGGAGCTGCTGTTCCACACCAAGCCGACCGCCATTGTGTACAGCGTCTCGCCGTTGGCCTTCTTCGTGCAGAAGTTCTTCCGCCGGGTCCGCTACATCACACTGGTCAACCTGCTGACCGCCGAGGAGCTGTTCCCCGAGGAGGTAGGCGTGTTCGACCCGCACGACCCGCGCGACGCGCACGTGTTGATGCCGGAGTACCTGACCTGCGAGGACCCGTCCGACGCGCTCGCCGGGCACGCCGCCGGATGGCTAACCGACGAGGCCGCCCGCGAGGAACTGGTCGCGCGGATGGCGGAGCTCAAGGAGCGCATCGGGCAGGGCGGCGCTTCGGTCCGCGCTTCGGAGTACCTGATCGACACGCTCGAACCGGCGGCGCCAGCCGCGGTTAGCGACGCGGCCTAAGCACGCGGCGCCGCATCGTTTATTGTTGTCAGATCGGACAGCCGAACTACGAGAACAGTCTTCCCGTTGTCGGACTCGGTGTCCCCGTTTGTCGGGCTGCCTTAGTCCTCCGTTTCAGGCTCAAGAGAGTCCGCCGCATGATCCTCTCCGAACCGAGCCCCACGCCCGCCGACCTGCATTTCCGCCTGCTAGGCTTCCCGGTGCGCGTGCACCCGTTCTTCTGGATCGTCTGCCTGCTGCTGGGCAGCAACCCCGAGCCACGCTCCGTGGCGATCTGGGTGACGGCCGTGTTCGTGTCGATCCTGGTGCACGAGCTTGGGCACGCACTGCTGCAGCGTCACTACGGTGGGCGGTCGCGGATTGTGCTGTACGGGATGGGTGGGCTGGCCATCAGCGAGGGCGTGCGTGACACGCCTTGGCGGCAGGTGCTGATCTCCCTGGCGGGCCCGTTCGCAGGGTTTGCCTTTGCGGCGCTGTTGGCCGCGGCGCTCGTCGCTACGGGCGTGCCGATAGCCATGCGGTTTGTGCCTTTTCCGATTGTGGCGGTTGCGCCCGTCGACAGCGTGTTCATGAACGAGCTGCTGCGGGACCTGTTCTGGATTAACATCATGTGGGGTGTGCTCAACCTGGCGCCCATCTACCCGCTGGATGGGGGGCGTGTGTCGCGGGAGCTGCTCACCATGTGTCTGCCGGCGCACCGCGGCGTGATCGCATCCTTGTGGCTGTCGTTGGGGTGCGCTGCGGGCATCGCGTTGTACTTCTTGTCGTTGGGGGGAGGCCTGTGGACGGTGTTGATGTTCGGCGTGCTCGCCTACAGCAACTACCAGATGCTTCAGGCGTATCAGCAGTCGCGCGGCAGAGGTTGGTGAGCGCGCGTTGGTTGTCGCGCGTAACGTTGCGCGATGTTTCCGGAGCGTTTCGTCCGGTTCGTCGGCACGCTTAACAAAAAAAGTGCAAAATTTTTTTGTGCTCAAGTAGCGTTGCGTTGCGTGTCCAAGCCCGCTGGCCAAACGACGCGCTGCGACGCTCTTAACAATGGCGGCGACGCCATTCTTTGCTGAACGAGCAAAGCTCTAAGGCGGACCAATCGGCCGCGCATTAGCAACGCAGTGCGTAGTGCGCCGCGCGGTAGGTGACGCACCGAAGCCCTGTTTTTCCAGTGCTTTTTATGTGTTCGCGCGTTGCGCACACGCCGCGCAACCTTGAGCGGGCGTTGCTGCGCGGACTTGTGACCATGGGTGTCGTGATCAGCAGCGACACGTCGTCTTGGTTAGCGCTCGCGATGCGCGCGTCGCGTTGCAGTGGTGTTGCCGCCGCGCGCAACGCGCGGCGCACGTTGGTTGCGCAGCGTTGCGCGGGGCGTTTTTTTAATCAAAACGTGTTGCACTGTAGGCGCTAATTCGTACAACTACCGACAGATGCAATGCCGATGTTTGTCAAGGATAGTTGCCCACAAGTAAACGACGTTTGCGTCGACTGCTAATGGGCGGCTTGGCAGACACCGGCGGGTCGACCTGGAAGGCCGACCCCTTTGTTACGGACGACCGTCGTCCGCGCTAGTACTTGCGCAGCGGGCGGCGGGCCGTTCAGTCTCTTTTATGGAGGAGTTGTTGTGGCCAAGAAGAAGAAGGTCGCCCGTAAGAAGGCGGCGCCCAAGAAGAAGGCGGCTAAGAAGAAGTCTGCCAAGAAGAAGGTAGCGAAGAAGAAGACGGCCAAGAAGAAGGCCGCCAAGAAGAAGACGAAGAAGAAGGCCGCCAAGAAGAAGACGGCCAAGAAGAAGAAGGTAGCGAAGAAGAAGACGGCCAAGAAGAAGGCCGCCAAGAAGAAGACGAAGAAGAAGGCCGCCAAGAAGAAGGCCGCCAAGAAGAAGACGGCCAAGAAAAAGACCGCCAAGAAGAAGGTGCGTCGGAAGAAGAAGTAGGGCGGCGTCGTCCCGGACGCAAAACGCCCGCTGAAACAACGAAAAAAGGCCGGTCCCGCTCAGCGGTTCCGGCCTTTATTCGTTGGTGGAAAGCTCTTCTGGAGCCACCCCGGCTGGGCCGCTCCGCACCGCAGCTGGGCGGTTACAGCACCGGCAGCGAGGGCATCGCCGGGGCCCGCTCGTGCTCGCGGGCGATGTTGCGGACCATCTGCCGGGCGATCTGCTCGAAGTAGCCGGCGGTCTGCGCGTCGTCCAGGTTGCCGGAGGTCTGTCCGTCGTCGCCGCGCTGGCGGATCGCGATGTTGATCGGCAGCTCGCCGAGGAAGGGCGCCGAGAGCTCCTCGGCCTTCGCGCGGGCGCCGCCCGTGCCAAAGATGTCGTAGCGCTTGTTGTTGTCGGGGCAGAGGAAGTAGCTCATGTTCTCCACCACGCCCAGCAACGGGATCTTCACCTTGCGGAACATGGCGATCGCCTTGACCGCGTCCAAGAGCGCAACCTCCTGCGGCGTGCAAACCACCACGGCGCCGGTCAGCGGCAGCAGCTGCGAGAGCGTCAGCGCGATGTCGCCGGTGCCGGGCGGCATGTCGATGATCAGGTAGTCGAGGTCGCCCCAGTCGGTGTCCTTGAGGAACTGCGTGATCGCGCCGTGCAGCATCGGCCCCCGCCAGACCACGGCCTCCTCCTTCGGGACCAGGAAGCCCATGCTCATGAGCCGCAGCCCGTCCTTCTCGATCGGCTGCAGCCGCTTGTCCACCGCGACCGGGCGTTCGTTGGTCCCCAGCAGGTGCGGGACGCTCGGCCCGTAAACGTCTGCGTCCATCAGTCCCACCTTGGACCCGGCTTTGCAAAGAGCCAGCGCAAGCGACGTCGCGACCGTGCTCTTACCGACGCCCCCTTTGCCCGAGCCGACCGCGATCACGCTCTTGGCGCGCAGGCCGATCTGTCCGATCGGTTCGGCCGGCCGCTCGTGCGGAGCGGTCTGCACTTCAATCTTCGCGCCCGCGGGCAGCCGCTCGGCGAGGAAGTCGTGGCAGTGCTGCGTGACCTCGTCGGCCAGGATCGCCGACCAGCTGGTGAGCCCCAGCGTGACCTTCACCGCCTGCCCGTCGACTTTGACCTCCCGAACCTGGTCCATCTTCTGAACGCCGCGGCCGGTCTCGGGGTCCTTGAAGTCGGCCAACAGTTGCAGCACGGATTCGGGCGTCAGGTCAGACATTTCAGGCGGCACAATACGGGGAGCGGTGGGGTGGGGAGCAACAACTCACCCTACCGGCCATGGTTCGGGTTGCCAAGGCAGCCGCCGCCAGACCCGCTCGTGCGGCGGCAGCACGCGGTCGGCCGAACGGCGGGCCGCGTCCAGCGAACGCCCGACGGCGGTCAGCAGCGGAGGTACCGCGCGGGGCGATTCGACCGCCAGGCAGGCGCCCGCCTCAAGGGCCGCGAGCTGCAGCAGCCGGCGGTCCGCCTCGGCGGCGTCGGGGCCGAGCGAGAGCAGAGCCGCACAGCCCACACTTGGCAGCCGGTTCAGCCGCCCCAACTGCTCAAGGGACTCAAAGACGTTGTCGGAGCGAACCTCGAGGGCAACAAACAGCGGCGCGTGGGCGTCCAGCTCCGCGAGCACGGGCAGTGAGTCACGCCGCCGAACGCGAGGCCGCGGGTTGGTGGTGCGGCGCAGGCGGGACTGGATCGCGGCGGTCCACCGCTCGCCCTGCTCGACGATCAGCAGCCAGCCGGAGTCAGTCATCGGCGTCCCCTGGGGAGTTGCCGCCTTGGTTCACCGAGGCATCTTGAGTCTCGCTACTATCGGGTTCTACGAGGCTCTCTAGGCGACGGTAGAAACGCTGGCGGGTGAGCCCCAGCAGGCGGGCGGCTTCGGCCTTGTTGTGGTTGGCCTTGTCGAGCGCCCTCTCGATGAGCTCGCGTTCGATCCGGCGGAGCAGGGCGTCGAGGTCGACCGACTCGGGCCCGTCGGCGCCCAGGCCGGCGGCCAGCGCGGCGTGGCGGACCACCGGCGGCAGGTGCGATGCCTCGATCTCCACGGCGTGCGGGCTGTCGGCCACGCACGCGGCGTGGGCGGCGGCGACCGCCTCGCCGAGCTGCGCCGCGCCGTTCGGCCAGTCGTAGATGGAGAGCAGGTCCACCGCCTCCGGGTTGGCCCGCCCTACCCGCGCGTCGGTCAGTGAGTTGGCCCGCTCCAGGTAGTACTGCACCATGATCGGCAGGTCCGCGTCGCGCTCGGCGAGCGGCGGGCTGTGGAGCGACAGCGTCGCGACCAGCGCCCGCAGCGGCGGCGCCAAGCTATCGGCGCCGGCGGTCGCGGTGGCGAGCAGCCGGTGCGGCCGCGCTTCTAATAGCTGGTCGGCGATCCGGCTCTGGTCGCTGGAGGCAGCGGCGTCGGGGGAAAGGAGCAGCACGGTCGCACGGTCCTGCAGGCGGCCGGCGTGTTGATTGAGCAGCGCCGCGGCCGCGTCGGCGTCGAGACGCGCAAAGTCGATCGGCAGCAGCGGCGCCTGCGGGTCGTGGGCGCCGTAGTGGATGGCGCGGGCCAGGGCGGCGGAGTCCTGGCCGCACGGGCTGGTCACGAGCGCGCCCGCGGCGGACCGGAGCGCCAGGTCGAACTGGCTGCGGAGCAGCCGCGCGGCTGGGCTGTCGCCGAGCAGGAGGGCGGTGGCGTCCGGTTCGTTGCGGCCCCGGCGGAAGCGGCGGATGTCGCGGTGCAGAACGTCCTCGGCCGGCTGCTCGGAGAGCGACGCCGCGAGTTCTTGCGGCGTGAGGTCGCGGTCGTCGAGCACGGCCACCACCGCCCGCCGCGGCGGCTCGGCCTCAAGCTCGAACGACGAGAACACCGCTTGGCGGTGCCGCAGCCGGCCGTCCTGCCCCATTACCGACAGGGCGCCGCCGGCGGTGGGCTGCTGAAACGCGAGCGGCGGCGGGCAGAGCCCGGTAAGCGGCCCGGTCGACGCGCCCGGAGGTCCGCCCTCGGTCGGCTCGCTGTGGTAGGCCACTTTGCGGCCGACGACCGACTCGACCGGCAGGCTGACCCACGCGCACAAAGCCGCGTTGGCGTAGGCGACCACGCCATCGGGCGTGACGGCGTACGCGGGCGCGCGGGACGCGTCGTAGAGTTGTCGGAGGTCGTGCATCCGGGGCCCGCACGCGGAGGGTCGTCAAGGGGCGGCGCCCCGTTTGCCCTCGATTGTAACTACCCGCGCCGCGGGCCGCGCGGAACGCGTCCGGCAACGAAAACAGCCCCGACCTCGCCGAGGTCCGGGGCCGTCTCCTGTGCGGTAGAGGTCTTCAGCCGGAGATCAAAAGACGTCCAGGTTGAAGTGGTGCCCCTGGTGGTACCGGCGGGCGCTCGGGTAGTAGTTGTGCCAGCGGCGGTTGTAGGCCGGGATCCGCATCTCGGGCGGGTACCGGTAGTACAGGCTGTCGGCGCTGCGGTAGTACTCGCTGCCCCAGTAGTTCTGAGGGTAGTACACGTACGGGTAGTGGTAGAACCGCTGCCAGTCGGTGCTGCTGGCGGTGCCGCCCCACGAACGGCCGTAGGCCTGCTGGGCTTCCGCCCGGTCGGACGCCACGCCCGCTAGCACGACCGCGACGAACGCGGCTGCAAAGATCCTGCGGATCATCAGAATGTCCCCCCAATCGATTAACTCGCCCGGACGCGGCGCGCGGCCTTGGCTGTGACAAAGCATCGACCGGCCGGGCGACCGGAATTGAGGGAAAATCCGTCACAACCGTCACAGCCGGCCCGTCGGCCTGAGAGGCGGCGCTACAGGAAGATGTTCCGCCAGTAGTGCGGCTGCAGCTCGCGGAGCGTCTTGGCTTGCCAGCGCGTGGCGTCGCCCGGCGCGGGGACGGCGGCGACTACGTCGGGCCCCCAAGTGGCGAGCCGCTCCTGGCAGACGCCGCACGGCGTGAGGATCAGGAAAGGCGCGTCGGGCGCCTCGCGGCTGACGCACACGCTGGCCGCGACCGTCGCTTTGCGCCGGTAGGCCTCGCAGATGGCGCCGGTTTCGTGGCAGAGGTTGACGGCCTCGTTGGGCGTCTCGAGGCAGACGCTGGTTAGGATCTGGCCGTCCGCCAGCCGCAGGGCCGCCGCGCCGCCGTTGCCGGCAGGGAACCGCGCCGCCGCCTGGGCGATCGCGGCGTCGACAAGCTCCTGATCGAGTGCCATCGGACGCGTCTTCTGGGGGTGGTCTAACCTCCCAGGAAGATATCGAACACGTTGCCCAGCGTCGAGCTGCTGGAGCGGTAGATCTCGGTGTAGCTGCAGTGGGAGCACGTGACTGTGCTGAACTTTTTGTTCTGCACGTCGAACATCTTGGCGAGCCGGCCGCCGGTGGCGCGGAACTCGCCGACCTCGAACTGCTCGTGGTGGCACTTGGGGCACTGCCAGTTGTCGTGGTGCATGGGGGCTCCGGTGGTGGGAGGGTGAGCGGGCAGCAGGGTATTCGTCGGCGGCGGGCGGATCTTCCCTCCCTGCGCCCGCCAAGTTAGACCCGGCTCCGCCGCGTGGGTACACTGGGCGTCGTTGCCGGCCAGACGCGCCCACCGACCACCCTCGAGAAACTCCATGCCACGCACCCCTGGGCTGACCCTGGCCGTCCTGGCCGCCGTTCTGTTGCAGCAGGGCCACGCGGCGGCTGCCGGCGTGCGGGACTCGGTCGTGCGGATCGAGGTCACCAGCCGCGCGCCCGACTTCTACCGGCCGTGGTCCAAGAAGAGCCCCAGCAGCTCGTCTGGGTCGGGCGTGATGATCGAGGGGAACCGGATCCTGACCAACGCGCACGTGGTGCAGCACGCGTCACAGATCCAGGTGCAGCAGCACGGCGCGTCCGACAAGCACGCCGCCCGTGTGGTGGCGGTTGGGCCGGGCATCGACCTCGCGGTGCTGGAGCTGGAGGACGCGTCGGTCGCGGAGTCGATCCCGCCGATCGCGATGTCCGACGAGCTGCCGAAGCTCCGCCAGTCAATCACCGCCTACGGCTACCCCATGGGCGGAGAGGAGCTGTCGATCACCGAGGGAGTTGTCTCGCGGATCGAGTTCACGAGCTTCTACTACGAGGGGCTGGGGCTCAGGATCCAGGTGGACGCGGCGCTTAACCCGGGAAACAGCGGCGGGCCGGCGCTGTCCGACGACAAGCTGATCGGCCTGGTGTTCAGCAAGATCAACGAGGCGGACAACATCGGCTACCTGATCCCGGTCGAGGAGATCCGTGACTTCCTGGCCGACGTCGCCGACGGCTCGTACGACGGCAAGCCCGCCCTGTACGACGACGTCAACACCACCGAGAACCGCGCGCTCCGCGAGCGGCTCGGCCTGGACGGCGACACCACCGGCGTGGTGGTCGAGGCCCCCTACGGCGACGACAGCGTCCTTAAGCGGTGGGACGTCATCACGCACATCGGCCCGCACGAAATCGACAACCAGGGCTACGTCCGCCTGGGCGACGAGCTACGCCTGCGGTACCTGTACCAGGCGCCAAAGTGCGCGGAGGACGGCAAGGTACCACTTACGATCTTCCGCGACGGCGAGTCGCTGGAGGTCCAGGCTGACGTGCACCGCGGGCGGGACCTGGTGCTGCCGATCGTCGGCCACGGCTACCCCGACTACTTCATCTGGGGGCCGCTGGTCTTCACCACCGCGACGCAGGAGGTCGCCGTGCGCGGCGGGCCGAGGATGTGGGCCAGCTTCATGGCGACCGACAACCCGCTGCTCGGCCGGCTCCGCGACCTCAAGCGGTTCCCTGATGAGGAGCTGGTGATGATCCCCAACCGGCTGTTCCCCCACCGCATCACCCGCGGCTACAGCAACGCCACGCTGGCGGTGGTCGAGTCGGTCGACGGCCAGCCGGTCAGGAACCTGCCGCACCTGGTGAGCCTGCTCCGCGACGCGTCGGGCGAGTTCGTCGAGATCGACCTGGCGGGGCGGTACGAGTCGCTGGTCTTCCGCCGCCGCGAGGCGCTCGAAGCGACCGAGGAGATCCTGACCGACGAGGGCATCCGCCGGCAGGGCTCGCCGGAGCTGCTCAAGGTGTGGGAGGCGTCGGACGAGTAGGCCGGCGGACTACACCGAGCTGCTGCCCCACATCGGCTGGCGGACGTCGACCGCGTCCATGCCGGCGCGGCGGGCCGCCTCGAGGCCGAGCTCCGAGTCCTCGAACACCAGGCACTTGTCGGCCGGCACGCCGAGCTGCCGCGCGGCCTCGAGGAACACGTCGGGCTCCGGCTTGTGACGCTCGGTGTCCTCGGCCGTGACGATCGCGTCGAACCAGTCGGCCAGGCCGATGTGCGCGAGCTGGCGGTCGATCACCCAGCGGAAGCCGCCGCTGGCGACCGCGATCTTCCGCCGCCCCTTCTCCTGCTTGGCCACCTCGACCACGGTCTCGAGCGGCGGCACCTGGTGCAGCAGCTCGACGAAGTTCGACTCCTTCTCGTGCGCCACCTCATCGACGTTGAGCTGCTTGCCGTTCTCGGCGCCCATCGTGGCGACGATCTTGTCGCTCGGCATGCCGCCCATGGCGTAGAAGCGTTGTTCGGTGAACTCGATGCCGTGCGCGTCGAACGCCTGCTTCCACGACAGGTAGTGCACCGGCATCGAGTCGGTGAGCGTGCCGTCGCAGTCGAAGATGACGCCGAGGACGTCGTCGGAGATTTCGTACATAGGGAGGGTGGCGGGCAAGGGGGGAATGGGGGAGGGCTGCGAAGCGTCGCGGCTCCGCCGCGCGATCCGATGGTGGGACCGAGCTGCGGCGCATATTCCGCGGCGCCCGCCAACCATCCTACTCCGGATTCTTCCCCGCGGAGAGCTCCCGCTCCCACTCGTCCATCAGCGGCCAGTCGGTCGCGCAGGTGCCGAAGTCGGCCATGTGCAGGTAGCCCTCGAGCCGCTCGATGGTCTTGTCGATCAGCGCGTTGTCCTTGCGGAACGCCGGGCCGTGGCTGGGCAGCAGCCACTTGACGTCGGAGTCGCGGATGCGGGTGAGCGAGCTGATGAAGTCGGGGATGCTGCTGCCGTGGTGGGCGTCGATTGCGCCGACGCAGCCGTCGCGGAACAGGTTGTCGCCGGAGAACAGCAGGTCGCCCATGCGGAACGACAGCTGACCGTCGGTGTGTCCCGGCGTGTGCCAGACCTCCAGCGTCAGGTTGCCGACGGAAAGGATATCGCCGTCGTTGAGTTTGTTCTCACACTTGACCGGCGGCATCGCCAGGTCGATGCCCTGGGCCTCGATCTTAGCGAAGGTGGAGATGACGTCGCCGGCCTCGAGCTTGGCGGCCGCCACGGGGTGGCAACTGACGGTGGTCTTGAGCAGCTGCTTCGCCTTGGCCAGACCCTGGATGTGGTCGACGTCCGCGTGCGAGGCGAGCAGCGTCACACACCGGGAGAACGGGAAGTCGAGCTGTCGGATCAGCTCGATGCAGTCCTCCACCGCGTCCTCGTACCCGATGTCGATCAGGGTCCACGCCTGGTCGTCGTAGATCAGGTAGACGCTGCAGGTGATGCGCTGACGAGCCTGGTGGTTCAGCTCAATGACGTTGGGGAACAGGGGCGTACGCTGGATCATCCGTGGTCGTGGTTGGCGTGATAGCGGGCCGGTGAGGGGCGGCGCGGGGCCGCCGTGGGCAGACTACACTTCTAACCGTTGGGCCGTGGATTGCCAAGGATGCCGGCCAAACCCTCCCGGTAACTCGGGTAGCGGAACGGGGTTTTTAGCTCGGCCACCAGTCGGCGGTTGCTGACCCGCTTGTCCGCCGCGGCCCGCGCCGCGCGGGGCGAATCCGGCTCCGGGGCGACAAACCTCGGGGGATCGGCGCCCACCAGCCGTGCAACCTCGCGGTAGTAGTCGCCACGCTGCACCGGCTGGCCATCGGAAACGCAGTACAGTTGCGACACGTTCTCAACCACCGCGGCCTGTTCCACAATCCGCGCCGCATCGTCGACGTGGATCAGATTCAGCCACCCGTCTGCGGGCGCGGGGATTGGTTCGCCGCCGGAGAGTTGCTGCAAGAACGGAACGCGGCCCGGGCCGTAGATGCCCGCGAGGCGGAGCGCAACGCCGCGATCGGCGAACCGGCTTTCGTGCAGCGTCTGCTCCGCCGCTAGCGACGCGCGGCCGCCGTCGCGTAGCGGATTGGCGGGGGTCTGCTCGTCTACCCAGTCGCCGCCGGCCGGGCCGTAGACGCCGGTCGTGCTGATGTAAACGACGCGGCGGGTCTGAGCGGGCAGCGCCTGGAGCACGTTCCGCAGCCCGTCCGCGTACACCTGCTGGATAGAAGGCGCGGCCGCGCGGTCGTAGCCCACCGCGTACAGCAGGGTGTCAACCGGCGCGTCGCCCAGCGGCGCGAGCGTAGCGGGCTGGGTGACGTCGCCGACGACGGCGCGCAGGCCGAGCGTATCAAACTCTACCTGACGGCCGCTGTCGCGCGTCAACGCGACGACTTCGTGTCCCGCGTCGCGCCACAAAGCCGCCACACGCTGCCCAAGGTAACCGCAGCCAATCACGAGGTGTCTCATGGCGTTACTATAGCGTGGGGAGGCAAGGCGGCGCACGCCGACCGGGCCGGAGGTACCGCTGAGGGTCGTGTAGCGGTAGAATGCGGCTAACGTTGGCGACAATCGAAAACCGTGGGCCGCACCGACGCCTTGCCGAGATCGACGAGAAAACGCGAGCTGTCGCCCGTGGGGTGGCGCGAGTGGGTCCGACTCGACCCGCTTGGCGTCCCGGCGATCAAGGCGAAGGTCGACACCGGCGCCAGGACCTCGTCGCTGCACGCGTTCAAGCTCAAGACGTTTGACGTCGACGGGGCGCCGCACGTACGGTTCCTGGTCCACCCGGTGCAGCGCAAGAGCCAGCCGTCGATCGAGTGCGAGTGCCCGGTGTACGAGTTCCGCAAGGTCCGCAGCTCGTCGGGGCACGAGGCGCTGCGGCCGGTGGTGCTCACGGACGTGTGGGTCGCCGGTCAGGTGTTCGAGATCGAGCTCACGCTCGCCAACCGAGACCAGATGGGCTTCCGGATGCTGCTGGGCCGCGAGGCGCTGCGGCGCCGGTTCCTGGTCGACTCCGGGCGGTCTTACGTCGGCGGCCGCCCCTAGGCCGACGCCCCGCTCCTGCTAATCACGCACCCCCATTGGCGGTCTGACATGAAACTCGCAATCCTCTCCCGCAACCGCAACTGCTACAGCACCAGCCGGCTCCGCGAGGCCGCCGAGCAACGCGGCCACAAGGTGAAGGTGCTGGACTCGCTGAAGTTCTCCATCGACCTGGAGCAGGGCGAGCCCGACCTGTACTTCCGCTCCAAGCAGCTCAGCCACTACGACGCCGTGCTGCCCCGCATCGGCGCGTCGATCACCTACTTCGGCACCGCGCTGGTGCGGCAGCTCGAGCAGATGGACGTGTTCTGCGCGAACTCGTCGGCTGGCATCACCGCGTCGCGCGACAAGCTGCGGACCATGCAGGTGCTCAGCCGCCACCAGCTGGGGATCCCGTCCACCACATTCGTGCGCGACCGCAAGGACATCCTGCCCGCCATCGAGCGGGTGGGCGGCGCGCCGGTGGTGATCAAGCTGCTCGAGGGCACGCAGGGCGTGGGCGTGATCCTGGCCGAGACCGTCAAGGTCGCCGAGGCGATCATCGAGACCCTGCACTCCACCCAGCAGAACGTGCTGGTGCAGAAGTTCGTCAAGGAGAGTAAGGGCAAGGACATCCGCGCGTTTGTCGTGGGCGACCGGGTGGTCGCCGCGATGCGGCGGGTGGCGCAGGGCGCCGAGTTCCGCAGCAACGTGCACCGCGGCGGACGAACCGAGCCGGTGGTGCTCGACGAGACCTACTGCGAGACCGCCGTCCGCGCCGCGCAGATCATCGGCCTGCGGATCGCGGGCGTCGACATGCTGGAAGGCGCCGACGGGCCACAGATCATGGAGGTCAACTCCTCGCCCGGCCTGGAGGGGATCGAGCTCTGCACGCAGCTCGACATCGCCGGCGCCGTGATCGACTACATCGCCGCCCAGGTCGACTTCCGCGAGATCGACCTCCGCCAGCGGCTGACGGTCAGCCGGGGCTACGGCGTGTCGGAGATCCACGTGCCCGAGGGCTCCGACTTTGTCGGCAAGACGATCGACGAGTCCGGCCTGCCCGACCGCGACATCAATGTGCTGACCCTCTACCGCGGCACCACGGTCATCCCCAACCCGCGGCTCAAGCGCACGCTGGAGCCGGGCGACCGGATGCTCTGCTTCGGCAAGCTTGAGCAGATGCGGTCGATGATCCCCGACCGCGTGCGGAAGAAGCGGCGCCCGAAGGTCAAGGAGCTGCCGGAGACCGAGGTCGTCGCGGACGCCGAGCAACGCGCCGCCGATGCGCAGGCGGACTAGCCGCCAGCGGCTTTAGGCCTGCGGCGCCAGGAAGCCGCGCTGGTCCGTCGGAGGGCGTCATTCATTCGGCGCCGGGCCGCGGGGCGGCTTAATATCGACGTGGATGTGGTTGTCGTGCACGCGGCCCTGCCGGTCGGGGATGCAGAGCGGCCGCCGCTGGCCCGCGACGGTGACCGTCTCGGCGGCGAGCACGCGGTCGTTCAGCCGCGCGCGTTCGAACAGCGGCTGCTGGTGCAGCGCGACCAGCATCGCGCGGGCGGCGGCGCGGTCGTACTCCGGCGAGTCGACCGTAATCCCCCCGGCGCGGCCGTCGGTCCTCGGGAGCCGCAGGTCGACCATCGATCCGGTCTCGTGCCCCAGGTGGTCCGGCGTGTCGCGGCCGACGTCGCGGCTGGCGTCGTTCACCACGATCGGCGCCGCCCGCGGGTGGGCGGCGCGGTAGTTGGTCTGGTAGTGGGCGCCGGCGCCGATGAGCGTCTCGGCCAGCCAGTGGACTCCGTGGTCGTGGTCGTCCTGGACCTGCTCGACGAGCTCGTAGTTCTCGAACCCCTCGCCGCGGGCCGGCATGAGTCTCCACTTGGGCGAGTCGGCGTGCTGCAGCCAGGCGTGGGTGGGGCCGTTCACGTTGACCACGCCGTCGGCCCCGTCGCCGCCGACGGTCTCGCGGTTCTGCACGATCGACTGGAACAGCCGGATCGTGTGGATGGTGAGCGTGTCCATCTGATCGCCGGTGGGGACCCACACGTAACCCAGCGACCGCAGCCGGTCCTTCACCGCGGACACGTCCGCCGGGCGATTGGGCGCCGGTGGCGCCCCGACCGCCGCTGACAAGGGAAGCTCGTGCTGCGCGGGGGCAATGCCGGGAAGCCCGCAGCAGGCGGCGGCGATAGCGGTGAGTAGCAGCTGATTCATCGTGAGGTCTAGTGACTTGCGTGGAGCGGCGGTGTCGGCGCGGTTGATTCAGCCCGCCTTGGGCTTCGGAAGTTTGCGGAGCGGCCGGCCTGCCGTGACGTCCTGGACGGCGCCGTCGGCGATGGCGAGCCGCCCGTTCACCAGCAGCCACCGCACGCCGGTGGAGGGCTCGGTGGGCGCCTCGAATGTGGCGTGGTCGCGGAACGACGCGGCGTCCAGCACCACGATGTCCGCCGCCTGCCCGGCGCGGAGGTAGCCGCGGTCGGTCATGCCAAGGATGTCGGCCGGCAGGCCGCTGGAGCTGCGGATCGCCAGTTCCAGCGGGATCACCTCTTCCTCGATCGCGTACCGCCCGATCCGGCGGGAGAACGTGCCGAAGCTGCGGGGGTGGGGCTTGGTCCCGTCGGGCACCTTCACGCTGCCGTCCGACGCAGTGGCGACCCACGGCAGCGTCATCACCCAGCGGACGTCGCGCTCGTCCATGCTGAAGCTCACGCCCGCCTCGTCGCCGGAGCGGACCACGTCGATCGCCACATCGACCGGCTCGCGGCCCTCGTCCTTGGCGATGTCGCGGATCATGCGGCCGACGTACCGCGGCAGGCTGGGGCACTCGGCCACCATGATGCCGCCGCGGGCCTCGAGCAGGTCGGCCATGATGGGCCGCAGGCGGGCGAGCTGTTCGGGGTCGTTGAGCCGCGCGGTGAGGTCGGAGCGGCTCCCCTCGCGCTCCTCGTCCGGCAGCAGCATCGCCGCGACCGACGTGCTGCTGGCCGCGTACGGGTACTGGTCGGCGGTGACTGTCAGCCCTTCCTCCCGCGCCCGCTGCAGGACCGCGGCGGCGGCGCGGACCTTGCCCCAGTTGCGGCGCTTGCTGGCCTTGAAGTGCGACACGTGCACCGCCGCGCCGGACAGGCGGCCGATCCGGACCGCCTCCTCGACGGACTCGACCAGCTCGTCGCCCTCGTCGCGGATGTGGCTGGCGTAGATGCCGTTGTAGTCGGCCACGACCTCGGCCAGCGCGGCGATCTCCTCCGCCTCGGCGTAGGCCGACGGTACGTACTGCAGGCCGGTGCTCATGCCCCACGCGCCCGCCTGCATCCCCTCACGCACGAGCGCCTGCATCCGCTGCAGCTCATCCCCCTCGGGCGGGCGGCGTTTAGTCCCGATCACCTTGCGACGCACCGAACCCTGCGGCACGAGGTGCGCGACGTTCACGCCCGACGGGGTCTCATCGAGTTGGCCGTAGTAGGCCTCGACGTCCCGCTTCCCGCCGCCGCAGTTTCCGGTGACGATGGTCGTGCAGCCCTGCGTCAGGTAGCAGACCGACTCGCGGGTCCGGTCCGCCAGGATCCGGGGGACGCGGCCGGCGTCGCTCTCGGATTCGATGGTCTGGTCGCTGTGGTTGTGCAGGTCGATGAAGCCGGGCGCCACGATCAGCCCGGTGCAGTCGACCGTCTGGCCCACTTCGCCGACCTCGAACTCGCCCACCGCGGCGATCTGGCCATCGCGGACCGCGACATTGCCGACGCGTCCGGGCCCGCCGGCCCCGTCGTAGACCGTGCCGCCCGACAGCAGCAGGTCGGCGTCGACCGACGCGGCGTGGCTAGGGGCGGCGGTCAGCGACAGCAGGACCGCGAGGGTGAGACAACGGATGGTCATCCGAACGACTCCACTTGCTATGGGTTGCATCGCCTGGAAGTGATCCAGGATAGCGGAACCGGCCGGGTGAAGGGTCCGATTGCGCTAGGGCGTTACGATGCTGCGCTGAATCGTGAAGGGCTGCATCCGCCGCAGCGGCGATGCGTGAAGTGGTGGAGCATCGGTTTCAGGGGGCGTTCACGATCGCCTACCGTGTCGGCCGTGTGGCGTCCTTTCTTCTCCAGCACAGGAATTGCCGGTTGTCGGTGCAGCCCATGGCGTCTGAAAATGCCTCGTAGTCAAACCCAGGCAGCTGGAAAAGCTTGTCCAGCAAGGGCGCATCCCCGCTGGCGCCTTGTGGGATTGAGCATGGACTGGCTCCGCCGTCCGGTACAAGCACCCACCAAACATCCATGCCGAAGGGACCTGAATCATTGGTTTGGATTTCAACTTCGGCCAGGTCTTCCCACCGGATCGCTTGTTCGCGACCATCTGGAAGCACGCAGCGTACCTGTTTGGAGTCGACTAACACGGTGAAGAGGGACTCTGGCGTCGCGTGCTCTTTCAATGGCTGGCTGCGAGGTGTTCCCACCCATATGTCGAGCGTGATCAGTCGTCGCAGGTAGGTGAGCATTATTGGTGGGCGCCTGTGGTTGACTGGTCTCCCCGTCAGCATGACATCGTTTTGGGGGCGCCGGTTCAGGCGCGACGGTCGCGTCACGGCGAGGCATTCCCATCATCACGGGCATGGACGCACGCCGCTGCCTCAAATCAGACTCCGCTGATCCGCCCACAGAGAATCGCACTCGCGTGCTGTCGAACGCAGGCAGCGGCGGCGCCTGGGGCTGTTTGCGTCGACGGATGCTTGTTTTGCGTCATCGGAGTCGCCTGAGGCGGCGCTGAGTTTGACCGTCTTTGAACCAGCTTGCTACGCTGGAACCAGACGGGGCAGGCGAGCCGTTTCTGGCCGTCAGAGGTGGAACAGAGCACCTAACGAGATCTATGAAGCACCAGATGGCAACAGGCGGGGTTGCGCGCCTATCACTCATCGCGGCGTTGCTCGCCGCTCAGCCGGCCGCCGGCGTCACCTACCAGGCGTCGGGCTTCGCGTCGGTGGCCGCGTTGGGCCGCGCCGGGACCAACGGCGGCGGCGATGGTCCGGTGGTGGTGGTCGACAACCAGGCCGCGCTCGAGCACTACCTGGCGGGCGACACGCCCCGCACGGTCGCCATCCGCGGCAGCATTGAGATCAGCGAGTTCGGCAAGGAGCTGACCGTCGGCTCCAACAAGACGGTGCTGGGCCTGGGCGACGACGCCGAGTTGGTCTACGGCGGCCTCCGGGTGATCAACGAGTCGAACGTCGTGATCCGCAACCTCACGATCCGCGACAGCTTCGTCGAGGGCGACTGGGACGGCAAGACGCAGGACTTCGACGGCATCCAGGTCGACAACAGCCACCACGTCTGGATCGACCACGTGCACCTCACCCGCATGGGCGACGGGCTGATCGACCTCCGCCAGGGCGGGCTGGACTACGTGACGATCTCCAACAGCATCCTCAGCGAGCACAACAAAGCGCTGGGCGTTGGCTGGACGGATGAGTCCGACCAGCACGTCACGATCCACCACACCTGGATCCACGACACCCACCAGCGGAACCCGTCGTTCGACAATGTTATCGGGCACTTCTACAACAACCTGATGGAGGACGTCACGAGCTACGGCCTCAACCCGCGGAACAACGCGGTGGTGGTGTCGGAGAACAATATCTTCGACAACGTGAACCGCCCGTACAACATCGACGGCGACGCCGAACTCGTCGCGCGGGGCGACGTGCTGACCAACTCGCCCAACGCCGACACGCCGACCGGCGACGCGTTCGACCCCCGCGAATTCTACGACTACACCCTGACCGACACCCGCAGCCTCCGCGACTACGTGATGGCCAACGCCGGCCCGCAGGCGGCCATCGGCGTGCTGCCGCTCTTCGGCGACTACAACGACGACGGCCAGGTCGACGCCGCCGACTACACCGTGTGGCGGGACAGCCTGGGCGCCCAGGCCGGAGCGCTGCCCAACGACCCGCACCTCGGCCCTATCGGCGACGCCCAGTACCAGACCTGGCGCGCTAACTTCGGCCAGACGCGGGAGCCGGCGACTTTCCCATTCGCCCCCACGGCGGCGCCCGAGCCAGCGGCGGCGCTGCTGCTGATGCTGCTGCTCGCGGCGGCCGCGATCCGCTGGACGCGTCGCCCGGTTCGATTGCCCGTGGCGGCTGCCGCGTAGAACGGGGGCGCCGCGTGAGCCACGCGCCAGGGGCTCTCCGCGAGTGTGCCCGGGGACCCCCGCTGCTGCTACAATGGTGGGATGCCGAGTCAGGGCGGTTCCGCCGCGGGTTCGGCCTCTTCTCCTTCTCAACGGTACCGATGCAACGGTTGGCGCTCGTCATTGCCGCGTGGTGCGTGAGTGGTCTCGCGGCGAGTGTTGCGCAGACCGTGATCAACGTGCCTCCGGACGCCGATCCGGGCGCCATCGGCGCCGATACGATCCTGAACCTTGGCGACGGCGGCGTGCTGGCGGATGGTTTCACCGCGGGCGAGGGGAGCCTGCTGAACATCGACGGCGGCGCCACGCAGGGCCTGCTGGTGCTGGACCCTGGCAGTGTGGCGAACTTCCGTGGCGGGGCGTTCGCCGATGGGCTGATCGCGAATCAGGGCAGCTCGGTCGCCCTGTACGGCGGCGACTTCCGCGTCGACGGCGTGCCGGTCCCCACGCCGGACGGGGCGCCGGTGGTGATCCCGGACCAGGGCCTGCTCAGCGGGACGCTGGCTGACGGCGTCCCGTTCGCATTCTCTCGCCAGGAGAACCCATCGCGGCTGAACGCCGACTTTACGTTCGTGCCCACCGAACTCCCGGCGATCGGGCCGACGCTGATCACGGCCTCGACCGACCTGGTCCCGGCCGGCATCCGCGCGGGGCAGACGCTCGTGGTCGACGACGGCGCCGTCGTGGGCGACAACTTCAACGCGGGCTGGGGCAGCACGGTCCACATCCAGCCGGGCGGCCAGGTCGGCCGCAACCTCGAGGCGGTCGGCGCGACGATCAACATGACCGGCGGCGTCACGGCCGGCGCGGTCGAGCTGTTTCACGGCGCCACGCTCAACATGTCCGACGGCCATCTCTCCCCCAGCAACGACGTCTTCTCCGGCGGCCGGGCCAACCTGTCCGGTGGAACGGTGCCGCTCATCTGGGTCTGGCGCGACGGCTACCTGGCGGCGACGGGCGCCGCTCGGGTGGTCAGTCTACGTTACTTCGCAGGGGCGTCGATCGAGGTGGACGGCAACGCCGTGGTCAACTCACTCGAGTTTCAACGCACGAACGAGTGCTGCCGGTCCACAACAGTTGACATCCGTGGCGGGGCGGTCGCATCCCCGGTCGAGTTTGCAGGTCCCGGGGCGATCACGATGTCGGGAGGCGAGGCCCAACTCTTAGGGGTTGGCCCGGGCCAGAGCCTACGCATGTCTGGTGGGTCGACCGGTTCGATCAGCATCCGAGGCGGAGCGGTCGACATCAGCGGAGGTTCGGTAACGCGAGGCCTCAGCATTACGGAGGGCTCCGCCGTCGAGGTCTCGGGCGGCGTCATTGGACCCGATACACTCGTGTGGGACGGCGCAACGCTCTCGGTAACCGGCGGTGAGTTCGATGAGGGCTTCCTGGTCGATCACGGCGGCGCCGCCACCATCACGGGCGGACGATTCGGTGACCGGTTCCGGGCGAACGCGGGCAGCGTCGTCAGCATCCAGAACGCAGAGATCGGCGATCAACTCCGAGTCGAACCCGGGGCGACAGTAACAATCACCGACAGCTCACTGGGCATGAACGCGGATGTGTCGGGCGTGGAGATCGCGCTGCACGGGCAGAGCATCGGCAGTGGGCTCTTCGCGACCGATTCGTCAATCGAGATGCGGGGCGGAAGCCTGGGAGCGGGCGCGTTAATCAGGGAATCGACCGTCTTGATTGAGGACGCTGACGTTGGCGAGCAGTTCGAGGCGAGAGCATCCGATGTGTGGATCGCCAACTCCCGCCTTGGTCGCTGGTTCAGGGCGCCGCAAGGGGGCGAGCTGTCTCTTGTTAGCGTCGAATCGCCTGGCAACCTCATCGCACACACTCAGCGGGCCCGTCTGGCCAACGTGACCATCGGGCCAAACACCGCGATCACGGTTTCCAGTCAGCCGGGGAGCGGTGAGATCACCGACTCAACCTTCGGCGAGAACACGAGCCTGGTCGGCGACATCCATGTCAGTGGCAGCTCGTTCGGCGACGACCTCAACATGCAGTTCGGCCGCATCACACTCAACGGACAGTCGATCGGGGAGGGGGCGCTCATCAGGGCCGAGCTGAACCTGCTGGATGGGGTGATCGGCAGCGGCTTGAGGACGGTCGAAGGCTTCCCCGTTGACATCGCCGGCGGGCGGATCGAGGAGGGCTACGTCGCGGCGAATGGACCGGTCAATCAAACCGGCGGCGAGATCGCGGGCAACGTGTTGTTCTGGTACAACGTGCCGTTCACAATGTCCGGCGGCGCCATCGGCGACGGGCTCAACTTCTACAACGGGGCGCAGCTGAACCTGATCGGCAGCGGCTTTGCATTGGACGGGGCGCCCATCGAAGGCCTCACGCCCGGCGAGCGCGTCGAGATCGACGCGCGGGACGTCACCCTGTCGGGCACGCTCGCGGACGGTTCGCCGGTCGAGTTCCTGTTGGACCCGAATCAGAACAACGGCGGCCACTACATCCCGGCCGGCGCGATGGTCACGGTCACGCTGTTCGAAGGCCTGCCGGGCGACTTCAACGGCGACGCTGTGGTGGACGCGGCCGACTACACCGTGTGGCGGGACTCGCTGGGACAGATTGTCGGGTTTGGCGAGGGCGCCGACCACAACTTCAGCGGCCGCATCGACGACGGCGACCTCTACGTCTGGCGGAACAACTACGGCCGCTCGCTGGCTTCTTCGGCGCCGGTCCCGGAGCCCGCGTCGGCGCTGCTGACGATCGCGGCCGTGCTCGCGGCGCCACGCCGGCGGGCTGTCGGTCGCTTGGTGCGAGGCCCGCTGTAGCCGCCCGCTACGGCGCCGCCTCGTCAGGCATGCGGAACAGCCCCACCTCTGAGATCGCCGGGCACGCGGCGGCGTCGGTGATGCGGATCCGCACGCGGCTGGTTGTGGTGTCGGGCGTCTGCAGCAGTAGCTGGGCGCCGATGCTGGTCGCCCTGCCGACCGTCTGCCACGCGCCGTCGACCCACGCGTCGACCTCCAGGGCATCAACGCGTTGGCCCAGCGGCAGGTGCTCGCGCACCCGCACGACATTGAAGGTCACCGGGGCCGCTAATTCGAGCACGAGCTCGGCGGAGGTGACCGGGTCGTCGGTCGACCAATACGTGTTGCGGCTGGCGTCGAGCACGTTGCCGGGGGCGAACCGCGGGTCGTCGCCGCGGGTGTTGCTGGTTGTGGCCCTGGCGCCGTGGGCCAGGTCGGTAGCGAAGGTCTGGTCGAGCCGGTTCTTCCAGGCGGCAAGCGACTGCACATCCCGCTCGGGGATCTGGCCCCGCCGGTCCGGGCAGAGGTTGAGCAGCAGGTTGGCGCCGCGCCCGACCGACTCGAAGTAGATCTTCATCAGGTCGGCGGGCCGCTTCACCCGGTCGTCCTCGCTGGCGTGGTAGAACCAGCCCGGGCGGATCGACACGTCCACCTCGGCGGGCCGCCAGTGCTCGCCGCCGCGCTCGCCCTGGTTGAGCACCTTCGTGTCGGCGTGGCCCGGCCAAACGCCGTCGCCGCTGACGGTGTGCCAGCAGGGGTCGCCGGCGGCGCCGCGCTCGTTGCCCACCCAGCGGATGTCGGGGCCGGCGTCGCTGAACATGCAGGCGTCGGGCTGCAGCTCGCGGACGATGCTCTGGGTGTTCTCCCAGTCGTAGTAGGTGCGGTTGTCGATCGAGCGTCGCTCGCGTGCGCCGCCGTAGTAGCCGTCGCCGCCGTTGGCGCCGTCGAACCAGACCTCGAAGATCGGGCCGTAGCCGGTTAGCAGCTCGCGGAGCTGGTTGCGGTAGTAGGTCAGGTACTCGGGCCTGCCGTAGTCGGGGTGGTTGCGGTCCCACGGCGAGAGGTACACGCCAAACTCCAGCCCGTGCCGCCGGCACGCGTCGGAGATTTCACGCACCACATCGCCCTCGCCGCCCCGCCACTTGCTCTGCTTCACGCTGTGGGTGGCGTGCTCGCTCGGCCACAGGCAGAAGCCGTCGTGGTGCTTGGCGGTGAGGATCAGACCCCGGAGCCCCGCCCGCTTGGCGGTCTGGACAATCTGGTCGGCGTCGAAGTCGGTGGGGTTGAAGGTGTCGGGCGACTCGTCGCCGTAGCCCCACTCGCGGTCGGTGAACGTGTTGACAGTGAAGTGGACGAAGCCGTAAGTCTCCAGCCCGTGCCAGCGGAGCTGCCGTTCGGTCGGCGTGGCGCCGTAGGGTCGGGGCGGCTCGGTCGCCTGAGAAACGGTGGCTGAAAGGAGCAGCGAGCCGACCAGCAGGAGCGACGGTCTCATGATTGGGCCTAACGTGAGGGCGCTGGGATGCGATGGGCGAGCCCGCTTGGCGGCTCGCCCCGCCATTGTTGACCCTCGCACCGCCGATCACAAGTTTGGCCCTTACGCACGCGACCAAGGCTGTTGCTCCCCGCAGAATTCAATCCGCTCAGGAGGCTCACTCGGGCGGGGCGCGGCGGTCGTTCACCGCCACGCCTCGTTCGGTAAGCAGCGGCAATACGTGTCGCAGCAGTTCGGTGCGGACCGGACCGGACATTCCTACATACTCCACCTCGCCCCCGACGCGGTGGAACTCGACCATCGTGACCAGCCGCCGGCCCTTGCCGGTGCCGCGTCGTCGTCGTCGTCGGGTCTCGTAGATCTCGACCCGCTCCACGTCTGCCAGCGGCACACGCCTGGTGTAGCCCTGGCCCAGCACACCCTCTCCGAAGGCGATCTGCTGGTTGCTGGCGGTGCTCGCTTCAAACGGCCCGGTCACCGCGGCCGCGGCGGACCACAGCAGGCCGATGGCGAGGAGCATCCACGCCGGTCGACGCGCTTTGCCACGGGCGACCCCGCCGAATAGCAGCACGGCCCCTGCCGCCGCTGTCAGAACGCCCAGTGCGATCCCCGGCGACCAGGCGGTCCAGTCGGGGGAGGCGGTAAGCTGATCGCCGGTCGTGGCGAGGCTCACGTTTGCCTTGTTCCACCAGCCGGCGAGCAGGCAGCCCAGCCACGCGATGGCAATCGGGACAAGAAGGTAGGTCGGTTTCATGCGGGCGTTGGAAGGCGTTGGCGAGGCGGAAAGGGAAATGATTCGTCGGCAAGGACGCGATCTTGGTCCCCGCTAGCCGATCGACCCAGGGTCGTCGTTGCCCTGCGCGCCGGACTCCAGGTACGCGGTCAGCATGATCTGTGCGGCCAGCGCGTCGAGGCGGGCCTTGCGTTTCTTCTTGGTCAGGTTGGCCGCCTGCAGGATTTCCTCCGCGTGGGCCGAGGTGTACCGCTCGTCGAAGTAGTCGACCGGCACGCCGGTCAGCTCGGTCAGCCACTTGCCAAACTGGCGGGCCTCGTGGCTCTTCTGACTCTCCTCGCCGCTGAGGTGAACGGGCAGGCCGACGACCCATCTCGCTAGTCGCTCTTCTTGGGCGAGCTGCTTGAAATACTGCGCGTCGAGCCGATCGCTGCGGCGGGTGTAGTTCTCGTACGGCGACGCCATGCGGACCTCCAGGTCGCCGATGGCGATGCCGATCCGCACCGTGCCGTAGTCGATGCCCGCGACGCGTTTCGAAAGGGGAAAGGGGGAAGGCGAAAGGGGAGCGTCAGCTCCGCTATCCTCCCCTTTCGCCTTTCCCATTTCCCCATTGCTCATAGGTGCTCCGCCCAGCCGCGTGACTCGAGCTCTTTCACCACCTTGCGGATGCTCTCCTCGTCGTGCTTGCTGGCCACGAGCGTGGCGTCGGGCGTGTGCACCACGATGCAGTCCTTCAGCCCGAGCGTGACCACCAGGTGGTCGTCCGAGCTGCGGACGATCGACCCCTCGGTGTTGAAACCCAGGTGCTTGCCGACGATGGTGTTGCCGCTCTCGTCGGCGCCCAGCCGGCGGGTGAGCGACTGCCAGCCGCCGAGGTCGTCCCACTCGAAGGGCGCCTCGATCACGGCGACGTCGGTCGCGTGCTCCATCACTGCGTAGTCGATGCTGATCCCCTCGATGGCGGTGAACTCCTGGTCGAACACGGCGTCGCGGTCCGGGGTGTTCCACGCGTCGACGATCAGCTCCAGGTGCTCCAGCATGGCCGGCTGCCGCTCGCGGAGCGCGTCGAGGATGGTCGACGCCCGCCACACGAAGATGCCGCTGTTCCAGTAGAAGTCGCCGGTGTTCACATACTCGGCCGCGGTCTTGGCGTCGGGCTTCTCGACAAACCGGGCGACCTTGAAGGCCGGCGCGCCGCTGTCCGGCAGCCGCTCGCTCCGCTGGATGTAGCCGAAGATCTCCGCCGGGTAAGACGGCTTGATGCCGAACGTGACGATCCGCCCGGGGCTCTCGTTGATCAGCGACTCGGCCTGCTTCACCGCGTCTTGGAACGCGTCGTCATCGGGGATCACGTGGTCCGCGGGGCAGACCAGCATCGTGGCGTCGGGGTCGTTGGCCACGCGGGTCACCAGCAGCGCCGCCAGGCCGATGCACGGCGCGGTGTCACGCTTGCAGGGCTCGCCCACCACCGCGCCGGCGGGCAGATCCGGCAGCTGCTCCCGCACGCCGTCCACCAGCCGGCGGTTGGTGACCACCATCCGCCGCTCCGGCGGGATGAGGGCGCCGAAGCGGCTGCTGGTCTGGCGGATCATGGTCTCGTCGCCGACCAGGCGGAGCATCTGCTTGGGGGTGGCGGAGCGGCTGGCGGGCCAGAAGCGGGTGCCGGAGCCGCCGGCCATGATGATCGCGTGGAGCATTGGGAGAGGTAGTTGGTGGTTGGTGGCCTGAGGTTGGTGAAGGAGATGTAGGATAGCAGGGAACGGTGGAGAGCATCAGTACAGCGGGCGGCAGCAGAGAGGGCAGAGCAGCGATGCGGCCTGTCTCCTCTGCTTTCTCCTGTTCGAGTAGTTCAACTCCCGGCGTAGCAAAACCGTGCGGCAGCGACTTTCGCCCGCGAGAAGGTTCGTCAGCCGACAGAGTTCGATCGGGCGACAGTCGGCGTCGCTTGCGACACTAGGCGATCGAGTCGCAAGCGTACGTCGGCGCCGGGGCGCCTCTTGTGCTGTGCACACCAACTGCCGTTCGAAGGAGCCATCCTGCTGGCCAGCCGTCACGCGAACGAAAGTCGCTGCCACACCGGTGCGCAAGAGTTTCACGCCTGTGCAGGTTTCATAATAGCCGTGACGATTGCGGGGCATCGGTCCGGGCTGGGGCGGAGCGCCGAAAGTAGCCAAGCGGGCTGTCTGTGGCGGTTTCTAGTCAAGATCTGCATTTGGGCGGAGATTGAACCGATTGAAGGGCGGTCTGGGAGGCGTGGAGGGCAGAGACGCTAAAGACACGTGAGACGGGTCCGAAGCGTCTGTGTGATACAATCCTCTTGTGTTGAAACCACAAGCGTTTGCCGATGCCGACTCGAGTCCACAAGAGTAAAGTCAGGCGGCTGTCTATGCCCCAGGAACCTACAAGTACTTCGACTCTGACGCTAATCCAAGACGATCAGGCAGAACTCCAACTCGATCCGGTTGACGCCGCAGATACACCCGAATCCGTGGCATTTGACATTTCTTTCGTGTGGAACATGCCGTTCCAGCAGCATCGCTTCGCAATCCGCAAGTGTTGGTTTCTCAATCAATCACTACGTGCTTTTGAAACGCAGCTCGGAACTCTGTTGAACTCGACGTACGGATTCGCATCATTGAAGAACATGAGCGATCACCCCGTACTTGAAGTTTCGCTTGATGGCGATAACGTCAGTTACATTTTCACGGCCACCGACACGACCAAACTGGGCAAACTGCGGTTCACGATGAACACCTACACACTTGAGATCGAGCATATGTATCGTCAGCTTCGCAACTACCCAAAATGGTGGTGACTCGCCACCGGTTCCTCGCTCCGGATGGTGTGTTAACGGCTAAGCGGCGTTAGCCGCGTCGGCTTCATCGCCCTGCCCACTATCGGTAGTCGCGGAACCGCACGTCCCTAGAACTGCTAGCCCGCTCTCCAATCCGTTAGGTCAGTTCCCAGCTGCGAGCCCAGCGATCAGCTCCCGCGCAGCCGCCCCTGGGTCCGCTGCCGCGGTCACCGCCGAGGCGACCGCGATGCGCGTGGCGCCGGCGTCTAGCACCTGCGGCAGGTTCTCGGCGTCGACGCCGCCAATGGCGAACGTGGGCAGGCTCACCTCGGCCGAGACGGCGCGGAGGTAGTCGAGCCCCGCGAACTCGTCGAACCGCTTGGTCCGCGAGACGAACGTCGGCCCCGCGCCCAGGTAGCTGGCCCCGTCCCGCACCGCCCGCCGCGCGTCGTCCAGGTTGTGGGTCGACACGCCGACCAGCGCGTCCAGCCCGACCGACCGCCTGGCGTCGTAGACCGACAGGTCGTCCAGCCCCAGGTGCACGCCGTCGGCGCCGCTGGCGGCGGCGATGTCCGCCCGGTCGTTGATGATGGCCAGCGTCCCAGACCCGCGGGTCAGCTCCACGAGCGCCCTGGCGTGCCGGGCGAGGTCGCGGTCGGCGAGCGACTTGTCACGCAGCTGCAGCATCCCCACGCCCGCGTCGACCAGCGACCGCGCAAGGCCGAGGAAGCCGTCCTCGTCCGATTGGCCATCGATCAGCACGCACAGCCGCACGCCGGCCAGCCGCTGGCTGCACACGCGGCCCGTGTCGATCGCTTTCTCCAGCGTGTAGGCCTGGTAGCGGAGCCGCTCGGCCTCGGCGCCCAGCCGCGGGTCGACCAGCTTGCCGTACTCCTCGATGCTGCGGAGCGACTGCTCCACCCGCTTCAGGCTGGCGGCGCAGACTTCCCACGCCGACCCGCGGCGGCGCTCGGACTCGGTGTCGATGCGCGTGCCGACATCGCCCGGGGTGTCGCGGGCGGCGTGGCGGCGTTCGCCCGGCAGGTGGGTTTGCCCGAGCTGCGACAGGTCGTGCCGCAGCCCTTTCGCGAGGCCCGACAGGTGCGCGTCGCCGAGCACAAACCGCGTGTAGTCCTCCACCACCCGCAGCCCCTCGGCGGCGCGGTTCAGCGAGGCGTCCAGGATCCGTGCCGTTGCCGCGTCCAACTTTTCTCTCGCTCTCTCGATTTACTGCTGACGTTCGATGAAGTACGCCGCGATCGCCGCCGCCGACGCCAGCGGGACCAGCAGCAGCTCGATGCCGAGCATGATCATCAGCTGCCCGGTCTTGTTGCCCCGCGCGCCGGCGAGCGCCATCGCCCACATCGTGATCACGCTGCTGGTGAAGAACGCGAGCGGCAGCGAGATCAGCAGCGACTGCCGGAGCGACAGGCCCAACCACTGGCTCACCGCGATGCCCAGCACCATGACGCTCAGCACGACAAAGCAGGAGCGGACGATGAAGCTGGCGGTTCGAGGGGTCATCCAGGGGGGATACGGGGTTTGGGTTCTGGCGGGCGGAGGAAGCGATCTCGCCCCGATCGACTCCCTCCGTTATCTTCCGATGGGTTGGCAGGGAAAAGGCGCGAACCTGCCAAACCGCGCAGATTCTCAGCGGCCGCTCAGGGCCGCGGCCAACGGAATTGATGCGCTATGCTATTGTACCTAACTCGTTGCAATGCCAAGGCTTGTCGGCGCCAACCGGCGGGACGCAACCGCGCCGCGGCCGGTTTGGCCCCCGGATTGCAACGGACCTCTTCGGACACAGGAGCCCCGGTCGATGAGTAAGCCGCCGCGCAGACGCCGTGCTCACTGGTTGGCCTACCTGTGGCCCGGGCTGCCGCACCTGTGGATTAGCGGGTCGCTGGCCGGCCTCGCGCTGGCCGTAGCCTTTACGGTGCTGCTGAATGTCCTGATACTGACGACCGTCGTTTGGCCCCAGTGGCTTGCGCCGCAAGTCCAGGCGGCGTGCGGGGTTTCGGTGGCCGTGCTGTGGATCGCCGCGCTCGTTGAGACCCGCGGCGAACTGCGTCGGCTCGCCCTCCAGCGTGAGACCCGCCAGCAGTTCGCGGCCGACCCGGATGCGGGCCTGTCCGAGCTGTCGGAAAACCGGCGTTCGGACGCGCTGCTGCAGCTCGCGCAGCGGCACTACCTGCGCGCCGAATGGTCAGACGCTGAGCGCGTGCTGCGGACCCAGCTGAAGCGGGACGCGCAGGACGCCGACGCCCAATTGCTGCTGGCGGATGTCCACCGGCGGATGGGGCGGAACGCCGACGCGTTGCGACGGTTAAGACGATTGAGCACGAAGGAAGAAGCCGACCGGTGGCGGTTCGAGATCGGGCGAGAAGTGGCCCGTCTGGAATCAGCGTCCGAGGCGGCACAACACGAAGAGGCCCCGCGACCGGCTGCATAAATCCCCCAGATTGGCGAGGTCGGATGGCTCTATCGCCCCCAGCCGCCTAGAATTCCGTATAGCAATTAGAAAGCCACACAAAACCCCAGCCACGCCCGCGGCGCCGCCTGCAGCGCCGCTCATCCCCAGCCCCGTGGGAAACCACTGCGGGGCCGCCAAACCCGGCGGCAGCCGGGCGCGGCTTACGAGCACCGGACACAACGGAGAGACGCAATGTACGAACGCTTCACCGATCGCGCCCGCAAGGTGATGCAGCTGGCCAACCAAGAGGCCCAGCGTTTCAATCACGAATACATCGGCACCGAGCACGTGCTGCTCGGCCTCATCAAGGAAGGCAGCGGCGTCGCGGCCAACGTGCTGAAGAACCTGGACGTCGACCTACGCAAGATCCGCCTGGAAGTCGAGAAGCTGGTCCAGAGCGGCCCCGACATGGTCACCATGGGCAAGCTGCCCCAGACCCCGCGGGCGAAGAAGGTCATCGAGTACTCGATGGAAGAGGCCCGCAACCTCAACCACAACTACGTCGGCACCGAGCACATCCTGCTGGGCCTGCTGCGTGAGCAGGAGGGCGTGGCGGCGCAGGTGCTGATGAACCTCGGCCTGAAGCTCGACGAGGTCCGCGAGGAGGTGCTCAACCTGCTCGGCCACGGCATCGAGGGCGGCGAGAGCGAGCGCGGCGGACGCGGCGGTTCGCCCGGCGAAGAGGGCGAGGAGGAGGGCCGCGAGGGCGGCGGCGGCAAGAAACGCAACAGCCGCACCCCGGCGCTCGACAGCTTCGGCCGCGACCTGACCGAGCTGGCCAAGCAGAAGAAGCTGGACCCGGTGATCGGCCGCGAGAAGGAGATCGAGCGGGCCATCCAGGTGCTCTGCCGCCGCACCAAGAACAACCCGGTGCTGCTCGGCGAGGCGGGCGTCGGCAAGACGGCCATCGTCGAGGGCTTCGCCCAGCGCGTGGTCGACGGCAACGTGCCCGAGCTGCTGCTGGAGCGCCGCATCGTGGTGCTCGACCTGGCGATGATGGTCGCCGGCACCAAGTACCGCGGCCAGTTCGAGGAGCGCATCAAGGCGGTCATGAACGAGGTGCGCCGGGCCAAGAACACCATCCTGTTCATCGACGAGCTGCACACGCTGGTCGGCGCCGGCGGCGCCGAGGGCGCGATCGACGCGTCCAACGTGCTGAAGCCGGCCCTCGCCCGCGGCGAGATCCAGTGCATCGGCGCCACCACGCTCGACGAGTACCGCAAGTACATCGAGAAGGACTCGGCGCTCGCCCGCCGGTTCCAGGAGGTGATGGTCGAGCCGACCACCGCCGACGACACCAAGGAGATCCTCCGCGGGCTCCGCGACCGGTACGAGGAGCACCACCGGGTGCAGATCACTGACGACGCGGTCGAGGCCGCGGTCGACCTGTCGGACCGCTACATCACCGGCCGCTGCCTGCCGGACAAGGCGATCGACGTCATCGACGAGGCCGGCGCCCGCGTGCGGCTGAAGTCGATGAGCAAGCCGCCAAACCTGAAGGAGCTGGACGAGGAGGTCGAGCAGCTCAACCGCGACAAGGAAGAGGCGGTCGCCAGCCAGGACTTCGAGAAGGCCGCCGCGCTGCGTGACCAGGCCGACAAGCTCAAGAAGAAGAAGACGCAGATCACCAAGGAGTGGCGCGAGAAGTCGCGCGAGAACGGCGGCGTCGTCGACGAGGACGTCATCGCCGAGGTGGTCAGCAAGATGACCGGCATCCCGCTCACCCGCATGAGCACCGAGGACAGCCTGCGGCTCATGCAGATGGAGGACGAGCTGCACAAGAAGGTCATCAGCCAGCACGAGGCCATCCACGCCATCGCCAAGGCGGTGCGGCGCAGCCGCTCCGGCCTGCAGGACCCCAAGCGGCCCACCGGCACGTTCGTGTTCGCCGGCCCGACCGGCGTCGGCAAGACGCTGCTGGCCAAGGCGCTGGCTGAGTTCATGTTCGGCGATGAGGAGGCCCTCATCCAGATCGACATGTCCGAGTACATGGAGAAGCACAACGTCAGCCGCCTGATCGGCGCGCCCCCCGGGTACGTCGGCTACGAGGAGGGCGGCCAGCTCACCGAGCAGATCCGCCGCCGCCCGTACGCGGTCGTGCTGCTGGACGAGATCGAGAAGGCCCACCCCGAGGTCTTCAACATGCTGCTGCAGCTGATGGAGGAGGGCCGCCTGACCGACTCGTTCGGACGCAGCGTCGACTTCCGGAACACGATCGTCATCATGACGACCAACGCCGGCGCCGAGGCCATCAAGAACGAGTCCGCGTTCGGCTTCCAGAAGCCCGACGACGACGCCAGCTACGACGGCATGAAGGCCCGCGTGATGGACGAGATCGAGAAGGTCTTCCGCCCCGAGTTCATCAACCGCGTGAACGACGTCATCGTCTTCCGCCACCTGACCGGCGAGGACCTCAAGGAGGTCGTCGACCTGGAGCTGGCCAAGGTCCGCAGCCGCCTGGAGGAGAAGGGGCTCGCGCTGCAGCTCACCGACGAGGCCAAGGAGTTCCTCATCAAGAAGGGCTCGAACACCGACTACGGCGCGCGTCCGCTGCGTCGGGCGATCGAGTCGTTCATCGAGGACCCGCTCTCCGAGGAGCTGCTCAAGGGCGAGTTCGTCGGCAAGGACAACATCAAGGTCGAGGTCAAGAAGGTCGGCGACAAGAAGCAGCTGGTCTTCGAGGGCGAGACCCTCAACCGCGAGGAAGAGGCCGAGCCGGTCGGCGCCGCCGCCGGCGGCGAGTCGGACGACTCGTCCGACGAGTAGGCCAGAACCTCCCGCGACAACGGCAATCCAAACGCCGGGGCGAGCAATCGCCCCGGCGTTTTTTTGTTGGCAGAGCCGCGAGGCCGCCGCGTCTTGTTGGAGCCAATGGGAATGAAGAAAACGAAGGGGCCCCGCCCGTCGCTTCGTTCTCCTCGTTCCCTTCTGTTAATCCACCGGTTCTCTGGCATCCCCAACGGATTGTCGTAGAAACCGGCCACCCGGCGCGGTCCAATGAGGGGTGATCGCACGTCCACACACGCACCGCCGGCCCGCCGCCGGTCGGGCGGTTGCTGCTGCGCGCGTGTCGCCGCCGGCAGATCGCTGGTAAGCGTGTCCGATCTGCGCGCCCAGAATTGGACAAAACCCCCGCGGCCCCTCAGGAGGGGATGGAAGCAAAGGCCGCTTTTCAATGGACTTGCGCAACAACAGGGCCGCATTGCGCCCCGAGTTTTGTCCCCTCCGCGTGTGTTTTTGGACAAAACGACTTCGGGCAGAACCCCCGAGCCACGGACCAACACCGCGCTAACAGACTAACACCCCCAATCGAAACCCGACGCGTAAGCGAGGGATATACAGCAACGACTTCCTCCCCAACGCGTCCGCGAAGCCCCCACCACGCCGCTTCCCGCTGCGAGCACCGCCATGATGGACGACCCCATCGGATTCTTCTTCACCTGGGTAACTTACGGAACGTGGTTACCAGGCGATTCCCGGGGATGGGTCGAGCACCGGCACGGCTGGCGGCCGGCCCAACCGGCGCTCGAGCTCGAATCAGCCGCCAGAATGACTGAGGACGCCTGTTGGTTGAGCCACCAGCAGAGGAAGGCCGTCGAAGACCAAGTCGCCGAAACCTGCTTGCATCGGCGCTGGCGTCTTCATGCGGCCAACTGTCGAACCAATCACCTTCACGCAGTCGTTTCGGCGCCGGGAACGCCCCCGAAAAAGATCCGCGCCGATCTGAAGGCGTGGGCCACGCGTCGCCTGAAGCTGCAGTTCGTCGCCGATCGTAAGAACTGGTGGGCGGAACGCGGGAGCACCCGTTGGCTCTGGGCGGAGGATGACCTCGACGCGGCGGTCCAGTACGTGGCCGAAGGGCAGGGTAGGCGGGGCGGCTGCGGATGAGGCGGAAGCGGCTCGGCTCGCGTGGGGTGAGGCTCCCTCGCTTACGCGTCGGGCTATGATGCGCATGTTGGCTGGGGCGTTCTACGCCTGCCCCATTCGCCAGGCGAAACTCAGTATACTCGTATCATCCGATTGCACGAGCGAAGGAGCCTGACCTGATGTTTGGACGACTTGAACTGCTGCTCTACGTCTTGCTTGCCGGATCGCTCGTGCAGGCGACGGGCGTGCCGGCCTTGGGAGAGAACCCGGTTGTTGATGGCTACTTCGGCGATCCAACGGTTTTGATTCACGAGGGCACGCTGTACCTGATGGCGACGAAGGACCCGTGGGGTGGCGACGACCTGGCTTGCTTCTCAACGACCGACTTGAAGTCGTGGCGGTCACACACCCTCAATTGGCCCACCTACGACGCCTGCATCAGCGAGTCGAAGAACGGCAACCGAGTCTGGGCGCCCGAGGTCATTCGAGGACCCGATGGTCGATTCTACTTGTATGTGTCCGTTGGGTCGGAGATCTACTGCGGCGTGGCGGCGCACCCCTTGGGCCCGTGGGAGAACGTAAGGAAGGACCGCGGTCCGATTGTCCACAGCCAGCGGGGCAGCGCCGTGCACACCATCGACGCCTCGCCGTTCATCGACACCGACGGACGCGTCTACCTGTACTGGGGATCGGGGCACAACTGGGAAAACGGGCAGTGCATGGCCGTTGAGCTCGAGCCCGACATGCACACATTTCGGGGCGCCGCTAAGAACATCACCCCACCGAACTACTTCGAGGGGCCGCACATGGTGAAGAGGAACGGCAAGTACTACCTGATGTACTCAGAAGGCAAGACAATCGACAAGTCGTACCAGGTGCGCTACGCCGTTGGCGACAGTCCGCTGGGGAGTTTCACCAAGGAAGGCCGGAACAGTCCGATCCTCTCAACCGACGAGCAGCTTAGCGTCTGGGGGCCGGGGCACCACTGCGTGTTCTCAATCCATGGGCAGGACTTTATCGCCTACCACCGCCATCGTCGCCCGTACGACCCAGACCCAATGCGTCGACAGATTTGCTTCGACTTTCTCAGCTTCGATCGTGACGGCTGGATCGAGCGTGTCCGGCCCACCGAATCCGGGATCGCACCCTTGGCCGGGCCGCTTGAGTAGCGGCTTGCGGTGGGCGCCGCCGGTCAAGGTTCGGTCGTAAGCCGCGCTTGCATTCTGGGTGGAGAACGAAGGCGTCCTCGCACCGGTGACTGAGTACGTGATCGATGGGCAGGACGAAGTGCACGCGAACGGCGGAGTTTAAACCGATCCGGCTAGCGGGGGTGGTGTGGGGCTACCTCATTGTCGGCCGCGAAGACTCAGTCAAGTGCAGGGCAGATGAGCAGTATGAGACCACGGAAGAGCATGCCTGAACGGGGGCGGCAATTCTACCCGCCGGTCTGTCTCAAGGCGGCAATCGTGGCCGGCTTTGTTTGTTTCCAATGCAATTCTCGGTTGGCGGCGCAGGATGCGATTGCTGGGCTCGAGTTGAAACCGGACTTGCGTGAGCTCATTGTCAGCCATGCCGACTCAAGTAACACGCTGCAACTCTATTCCATGCAGGAGGATAGTACGGCAAAACGCCAGCTCACGGACGGCTCACTTGATTGCATCCATCCAGCCTGGTCTCCAGACGGCGAGAAAGTCGTCTACGTTCAGCAACATGAGAAGGGGATGGGTCTCTGGCTGACTGATCCTCAAGGGCAGGAGTCTAGACTGCTCACGGAAGCGGGGAATAATCTCCTGCCTTCATGGGCGCCCGACTCTAAGCACATCGTCTGGATGTTCACGGAAGGAGGGGAGGACCCTACCAGGAATAGCCAGTTGCGGATCATGAACACGGAGACGCTGGAATCCAGGCGACTCTTTAGTGATCCAGAGCAGATGGCCTTCAGCAACTCGATGCCCGTAGTCTCTCCTAACGGGAGCAAGGTGGCATTCGTCTCGAATCGGAGTGGCGGCTTCAGGATTTGGGTGAGCAACCTAGATGGGAGTCAAGCTAAACCAATCTCGCCGGTCGTGACTGCCTATAGCGAGGCGATCAATGCGCCCATCGAGCAAAAGGTTCCCGCCTGGTCTCCCGACGGCAAATGGATTGCCCACTGGGAAGGGGTTGAGATGGTCCACCTGAGCCGATTCACTGGAGAGCAGAACCCCCAGAGAGATGAGTTGATCTCAGAGTCCTGGCACGTCTGGGTTGTCGGTAGCGACGGGAGGAACAAACGAAGAGCTGGCCGTGGTGATGACCCAACATGGTCTCCCGATGGGTTTGTGACTCGTTCTTTTCCAGATCCAAGCAAGGGGGGCCCGAAGGTTATGCTCGAAACAGAGCAAGGATGGAAGGAACTGGACATCGTCCCTCCAAATACTCGCTACGCTCGCTTCACCTGGAAGCCATGATCCACCCATTATTCGCGGCGACCGCTGTTTCACGCCTTACGCCGGCGCATCCATGCTTGGCAGTGCATCGGCCGCGCCGCCCGGAGCGACCGCCGGGCCGCCAGGCGGTATAATCGGGGCTGAGCCTCTCCGCCCGGTAGACCCGCCCGACATGCCCGACGCCAGCCCGTTTGACGATGACGCCCCCGAGGCCCCGCCGCCCGCCAAACGCGAGCGGCGGCCGTGGTGGCGGTGGAACATCATCACGCTGTTCGTGGTGCTGTTTGTGCTGGCCTGGGTCCGCGAGTTGGGCGGGCTGTCGATGAACGCCACCTGGCTGATGGTGTTCAGCGTGTTCTTCTGCTGGTGGGTGGGGCCGGTGTTCTTGGTGGAGCGGCCGCCGCTCGGCTACACCCCGCCGCCGGGGTTCCGATCGGAAGTGACGCCCGTGATGAGCGAGCCGCACAACGAGTTCCAAGCGGCCGCGCGGCGGCCCGGGCCGCCGCCGCGCGACTACGGGACCAGGCTGATGCTGACCGGCCTCCGCCGGTTTGCGCTGGCGCTGATGCTGGTGGGCGTGGTCTGCGCGATGGGCGTGGTGGTTGCGATCTTCGCCCAGCTTGCGCAGGGGGGAATGCGGATGTACGGCGGCGGGTTTGCCGGTTTTTGGTTTGGGACGCTGAGCGCGATGTCGACCCCAGCGCTGATCACCTTGAACGCCGGTGTGCTGTACACGCTGACCTTGATCGCCGATCGCCTTGGGGAGCGGCGCGATGAGCACTGACGCAAAACCCACCGGCGACACCGCGGCCGAACCTCCCCGCCCGTGGTGGCGGTCGTCGCGGGGGATGATTATCGTCGCGGTGGTGTTTGTGCTGGGCGTGCTGCTGGCTGCGCCGCTGGTCTCGCTGGTGACCAAGGCGGGCTGGCTCATCATCCTGCTGGCGCTCACCGCCTGGCTGGTGGTGCCCGACCTGCTGTGGGCGTGGCGCGAGCACCCCGAGGTGTTCCGCCGCGTGCTCCGCTTCCTGACCAACGGACGCACGGTGCGGGTGCTGCTGTACGTGGCCATCGCCTGGGCGTGGTTCATCACGCTATTCGGCTAGCGGCCCGGGGCTGCTATAGAGGATGCAGGAGACCCGATGCGGGGCCCGACCACGCTGGCAATGCTGGCGCCGGGCGGGCGTTAAGCTTCCCTCAAGCCCCGCAACCGTTAAAGTCGATGCTTGATGACAGGCGCCCGTGCGCGCCGTCCACGACCGGAGCCACGGATGTCGACCGCCGAGAGAGAAACCGCCGCCCACCGCCCGCCGGGCATTGTGCAGGGCGTGCGCGACTCGCTGATCGACCTGGGCGACGTGGTGCTCAACACGGTCGAGAGCGTGGGCGACATCGTGCTGTTCGGCGCTCGGACGGTGCGCTGGACCGTCACCCGGCTGCCCAACGCCGAAACGCTGCTTGTCAGCCTGTACCAGATCGGCGTGCGGAGCCTGCCGGTGGTGGCCCTGACGGGGACCTTCATCGGCATGGTGCTGGCAGTGCAGGCGTATTACCAGTTCCGCACTTTCGGCATGGAGACCCGCCTCGGGGCGATGATCAACCTGTCGATGTACCGCGAGCTGGGCCCGGTGCTGGCGGCCACGATGCTGGCGGGGCGGATCGGCAGCTCGATCGCCGCGGAGCTGGGCACGATGCGCGTGACCGAGCAGATCGACGCGCTCGAGTCGCTCGGCGCCAACCCGCTGCGGTACCTGGTCGCGCCGCGGCTCTTGGCCTGTTTGCTGATGATCCCCGCGCTGACCATCATGGCGATGCTGATGGGCGTGGCGGGCGGCGCCTACTACTGCATCTACGTGTACGACGTCGACTCGTTCTTCTACTTCAACAACGCCAACGAGGCCGCCGGCGCCTGGGACGTGTGGTACGGCGTGATCAAGAGCTTCTTCTTCGGCGGCGCGATCGCCATCATCAGCTGCTACCGCGGCTTCAACTGCGACCCGGGCGCCGAGGGCGTGGGCCGCGCCTCGACCATCGCGTTCGTGCAGTCGTTCGTGGTGATCCTGGTGATGGACCTCGGGCTCAGCATCATGCTGGACAACATCTACTTCCTGGTCTGGCCCGAGGAGGCGATGTGATGGTCGCCGCCACGCAGCCCGCCAAGATCGCCGCGACAAACGTCACCGTGACGTTCGGCCGCCAGACCGTGCTGCGTGACGTCACGGTGGCGGCCGCGCCGGGCGAGACGCTGGCCGTGATTGGCGAGAGCGGCTGCGGCAAGACCGTGCTGCTCAAGACCCTCATCCGGCTGGTGCAGCCCACCCGCGGGGTGGTCTCGTTCGAGGGGGCGCCCATCGCTAGGCTCGGAGAGCGGAAGATCACCGAGCTGCGGCGGCGGCTGGGCTTTGTGTTTCAGAACGCGGCGCTGTTCGACAGCATGTCGATCGCCGACAACGTTGCGTTCCCGCTCCGCGACCAGCACCGCATGGACCGCGAGGAGGCCTACGAGGTGGTCGCCGAGCGGCTGGCCGAGGTGGGCCTGCCCGCCAGTGTGATGCTCAAGAAGCCGGCCGAGCTGTCCGGCGGCATGCGGAAGCGGGTCGGGCTGGCGCGGGCGCTGGCCAACTCGCCCGAGGTGCTGCTGTACGACGAGCCCACCACCGGCCTCGACCCGATCATGAGCGACGTCATCAACGAGCTGATCATGCGGACCCGCGACCGCCGCGGCGTGACCAGCGTGGTCGTCACGCACGACATGCACAGCGCCTGCAAGGTGGCCGACCGGATCGTGATGCTTTACCCGGTGAGCCGGCTGGGGGCCGACGAGCCCCAGATCCTGTTCGACGGGACCCCCGACGAGATCATGCGGTGCGACGACCGCCGCGTCAGCCAGTTTGTCCGCGGCGAGGCGGGCGAGCGGCTCGAAGAGATGCGGGCGGCCCAGGGCTGACCCGCCGCGACCAACACCAACACACCAAGGCCATACGTCATGGACGACCGCCAACTCAAGCTGGGCGTCGGCGCGATCGCGATCGCGGCGCCCATCGTGCTCTTCGTGCTGATCGGCCTGAACACGCCGCTGTCGTTCTCACTGGGCGGCGGGCAGCGGACCGTCAAGATCCAGGCCACCCGCGCGCCGGGCGTCGGCCGCAACACGCCGGTCCGCCGCGACGGCGTGCTGATCGGCCGTGTCGAGAGCGTCGAGCCGGTCCGTGGCGGCGTGCTGATCACCGCCAAGGTCACGCCCGACAACCCGGTGCTGGTGAGCGACGAGGCGCAGATCCGACCGAGCTCGCTGTTCGGCGACGCCGTGATCGACTTCACGCAGGACCCCAACGGCGACCCCACGCCCGTGGTGCCCGAGATGTTCATCCGCGCCGAGTCGGCGCCCGACCCGCTGGCCGCGCTGACCGAGCTGCAGGTGGAGGTCGCGCCGGCCATCCAGTCGCTGGGCCGGGCGGGCGACTCCGTCACGCTGCTTGCCGAGCGGATCAACGGCGCCCTGGGCGATGACCTCAGCGGCGACGAGCTCAGCCAGATGATCACGCACCTCGACGAGGCGGCCATCGCCTTCACCGCCACGATGAACTCGGTCAACGCGGTGGTCGGCGAGGACGACTCGCAGGAGCGGCTCCGTCAGGCGTTGCGGGACTTCCCCGAGCTGATCGCCAACCTGCGGGACGCGGCTTCGACCGCGGACAACACTTTCCGCTCGCTGGACAGCGCCGTGATCAGCGCTACGGCCAACCTCAAGAACATCGAGGCCCTCACCGAGCCGCTCGGCGAGAAGGGCGCCGAGCTGGTGCAGCTGCTGACCAGCAGCCTGGAGAACCTGGACCTGGTGCTGGCCGACGCCCGCCGCTTTGCGGCGTCGCTCAACAACGGCGAGGGGAGCCTCGGCCGGATCGTCAACGAGCGGGAGCTGTACGACAACCTCAACACGACCGTCTACAACGCCAACCAGACGATCGTCCGCATCAACGAGCTCGCCAAGCAGCTCCGCCCGATCCTGAACGACGTGCGCGTCGTGACCGACAAAGTGGCCCGCGAGCCCGGCAGCATCCTCCGCGGGGCTATCAATCCGGGGCCGGGGATCAAGTAGCTGTCCCGCAGGGTTGGGCGGCCGACCCGGAGCAGCGCTGTCATTCATGTCGAGCAGTTCTACAACGCGACCCGAACCGGCCGAAGCCGCCCAGCTCGTGATGCCCCGCTGGTCGCGGTACCGCGGCCAGCAGGCGGCGGACAATGGGCGGCACTCGATCGCGGCGGTGGCCCCGATCGCCGACGACGCGGAGTGCGTTACGTTCGACTACTTCCGGCACGCGGGCGCCTACTGGCGGGCGGTGGTCCCGCTGGCGGGCGTGCGGCAGGTGTGCGGGCAGTCCTACAACTTCTCGGCGCCCAAGACCCGCCGCGGCGAGCGCGGCCCGGAGACCCGGTTCCGCAAGACAGGCCTGCCCAAGCGGACCATCCCGGTGCTCAACCACGTGCAGTGCCGGTTCCTCTTTGCCGAGGATCAGCCGGTGCGCCTTTACCCGAACGGCGGCGACGCCTCGGGCGAGCCGGCCCACCTGACGCACGACCTCGTCTACTCGGTCGAGGCGACCGGCCCGCCGGGCGTGGTGTTCAACCTGCGGGACGCGGTGCTGGGCGAGATGATCTGCGCCCACCGGTTCCTCACCACCGAGGAGATGGTGTTCGAGCGGATCGCGGTCGAGGGGCAGTACGTCGTCGAGTCGGCGCCGCTCGGGCTGCGTCCGGAAGAGGAGCGGAACCTGCTGCTCAAGGCCCTGCAGCGGAGCGACCAGGCCCGCATGACCGAGCCCTACTACATGGTCCGCCTGTGCAGCACGAACAACTGCACCTCAAACCCGCTGGTGATCCTGGACCAGGTGGTCGAGTACGATTGGCGGTGCTGGGTCGCGTCGCAGCTCTACCGGCTGCCGCTCAACCCGCGGGTGTACCTGCGGCTCCGCGGCCTCGACACGGATCCTAGCTACCGCAAGTTCCTTCGCGACGAGTTCGCCGACTACCTGAACGACCCAGCCACCCGCCGCCGCCGCCGCGAGCACGTCAAGCAGGCGATCGCCGAACGCCGTGAGGCCCAGGGCCGGCCGCGGCGGGCCGAGTAGCACGCCGCTCACGGTCGGGCATCCTCGCAAGCAGCGTGCCAGGGTTCGAGGACGCGATAATCGCTCTGAGAAGGCTTCCCACTGTGGGAAGGGCGGCGCGAGGGATATTAACGCTTCTCCAGCAGCTTCTGCCCCGCCTGCCGGAGTTTGGCTGAGATCCGGTCCGCGAGGGCCGCGAGGAGCTCCGGTAGGTCGACCTCGATCCGCACGGCGTCGTCCTGCACGTCGAGCCGGCCGGTGAGCTTCTGACCGAGCGCGCCGGACTCGAAGTGCAGCCGGTCGCCTTCCCACCGCTTCTGCCAGGTGAACATCCCGCCCATGCCGCCGGTCATCTGGCTCTGCAGTTGGTTGAACCCCTCCTCGATTCGACGCCGGGCCTCCGCTTGACCCAACTGGTGGGGCACGCTGACAGTCACGGGTTGCGACACCTGGCTCTCCTCAGATGGCGTGGGGTCAGTGGCGCCGGCGACACGCTGGCCGGCTTTGAATGGTAGGCGGCGCGGGAGACCGAGGCCAGTCGACCAGCGGAGCTCGGTGCGGCGGTGGAGGACAGGGCAGGGCATCGTCAACCGGCGTGCGACCGGCCCCTTGGTACTGGAATCGAGCTACCGATCCCAGCCGCGACTTTTGAGTAGAAACCGGCCACCAAGCGAGGTCAAATAAGGGTGCTGCTGCGGGGGATGAACACCGGTGGTAGGCGCCGGCAACTCCCAATGTGAGCAACCACCGTCGGAGACCGCTGGCCTACGGATCGCCCAATTAGGCCTGATCTCAACCGATCACGCGGCATCGGTTGGCCTTCGCGGCTACATCGCCGGAGGCGGGAAGGCGGGCGGCGGGAACGCAGGCTGCATCGTGGCCGGTTGCCCGGCGGGCGGGCCGATAATGACCGGCTGGCCGGGCGGCGTTGTCACGGTCGGCGCCGTGCTCGGCGGCGCCGGCGAGACTCCTGTCGGATAGGCGGTGGAGCCGGCGAACGGATCGACCGGCGCGCCGATGACCGCGCCGGCCTGGACGACCGGCTGGCTCGCCTGCATCCGCAGCTGCTGCCCTCGTGCCTTGAGCTCTTCGGTCGGGATCATCCGCTGGGGCGACATCGGGATTGTTACCACGCGGTCGTCGCGGATCCGCCAGGGGACCAGGTTCTCGCTGACGAAGTCGATGCCGGGGATCTCGTACCAGGGGGTGGGGATCGGCTGGTTGATGGTCTTGGTTTCGTAGCCAGCTTTCACCACGCGGATCTCGCGGGTGCCGTAGTACGTGAAGTCGACGCCGCAGGGGGTGGTGCCGATCTGCTGGTTGTCGACGTACAGCAGGGCGCCCGGCGGGTTGGTGCGCACCGTCAGCCGTCGCCGGACGCAGCCGGTGGGCAGCAGAACCGCGCCGATCAGCAGAAGGGTGACGGCGGGCTGCAGACGGGGAAGGTGTCGTGGTGGGGCGTAGCCCATGCGGGGTTCCTGTCGCCGCTGGAACAGACAAATGGCGGCGGAGTATAGGCGCCCCCGCCAGGCCGGGCCAGACCGCCTTGGGCCGGACTGGCGATGCTGCAGCGTGCTAGCGGCGGCGCCCGCTGGCGGCGCCCGCTGGCGGCGCCAGCATGGTTGTTGTTTATCTGGGGCCGACCAGGATAGAATGACCCGAGCCCCGCGATTCCCGCCCGATTTCAGCCCATCCTGCCGTTTCGACATGCCCGTCCCCGCTTCTACGAATTACCGTGTCGAGTATGCGGTGAAGTCGGATGTAGGGATGCGGCGCTCGAACAATCAGGACGCGGTGGTCGCCATTGCGGACCCGGACCAGTCGAACGGCCGCGGCAGCCTGTTCATCGTCGCGGACGGGATGGGCGCCCACGCGGCCGGCGAGCTGGCCAGCGAGCTGGCCGTCAAGAACGTGCCGCACGAGTACAAAATGCTCCGCGACCGGTCCGCTCCGGCGGCGTTGCAGCAGGCGGTGCAGAAGGTCAATGGGCTGATCCACGCCAAGGGCCAGAGCAGCCCCGAGTTCCGCGGGATGGGCACCACCTGCGCCAACCTGCTGGTGCTGGGCGACGCGGCGCTGATCGCCCATGTAGGCGACAGCCGTGTCTACCGTCTCCGTGAGCTGGCGCTCGAGCAGCTGACCTTCGACCACAGTCTGGTGTGGGAGCTGGCCAAGGAGAGTAAGACGACCGAGGAAGAGATCCCGTCGTGCATCCCCAAGAACATCATCACCCGCTCGCTCGGCCCACACCCGATTGTGAAGGTGGACCTGGAGGGGCCGTTCGATCTGCGGGCGGGCGACGCCTACCTGATCTGCAGCGACGGCCTGACCGGCGTTGTGGGTGACGAGCTAATCGGCGGCGTGCTCTCCGCGATGCCGCCGGATGACGCCGCTCAGACCCTGGTCGATCTGGCCAACCTGCGGGGCGGTCCGGACAACATCTCCGTGATTGTAGTCCGCGTCGACGAAGCCGCGGGCGCCGCGCCCGAGGCGTCAAAGGCGTCGGGGTCGACCCAGCCGTGCTGCGCATCCTACCAGTCCGACCCGGTGCGCTGGCTGGCGATGGCGGTCACCGGCGTCTGCCTGGCGGTGGTGATCTGGTGCATCCGGGAGCAGCAGACCTGGGGCGCCGTCGCGGCGGCAATCGGCCTGGGCGGCGCCGCTGTGCGGGCGCTCGGCCGGTCGACCCACCCGCGGCAGACGCCTGGGCTGGACACGCTCGGCGGCCCTTACGGAAGCGCTCCGTACCGGCACTGCGACTGCCGCAACGGCGATCAGGTGGTCCAGCACCTGCAGGGCGTGGTGCAGGAACTGTCGGGCCTGCGCTCGGCGACCGCCGGGCACAACGGCGCCGCCAAAGTCGACTGGGCGTCATTCGATGAGGAGTGCCAGACCGCCGCCGATTGCCGCGACTGGCGGGATTCGATCGCCCACTACGGCGCGGCGATCCGGGCGTTGATGAAACAGGTCCGCCAGGCGCCCGAAGCGGTTGAGTCCGCCATCGGCGCTCCGCCCCGCGATAGCGCCATCGGCTGACCGCTGGAAGTCGCACCCCACCCTGCTCGGCGCACCGAGATGCCCAACTCCTCATCGCTCACGGGCGGCGCCAAGATCGGAATGATGAACGTGTCATGGCCGTTCGTCCGGTTGTCGGCCTCGCCGGCGGGCATTGTGATGCGGGCGCCGTTCGGGCGAACCTACGAGTTTCCGACTGACGGAATCACTTGCGTCAGGCCGTGCGGACTACTGCCGCTGGTTGGTTCTGGAGTAAAGATCGAGCACACGATCGACCGGCACCCAACCCGGATGATCTTCTGGTACCCCATGCGTCAGCCTGCCGAGGTGCTGGAGTTCCTGAGGTCGGCGGGCATCCCGGGCGAGAAGCTCTCGACCGAGCGGGCTTAGGGCGCCTAGCTCTGTGTGGCGATTGAACCACACCAAGGTTTGGTTCGCGTTGCGATAGGGCATCGGCCGTCCGGGCGTGGTGATGCCGGTCTGCAACAGCCCCGGCCTTCTTAGCCCTCACAGCCCGCTTGTCAGGCAACCGGGGCCGGCGAGCCGTGAATCTCTTTGCGGCCGCCAGACTGCGCCAAATCCTGACCTAGGGTTTCATAGACCGGCAAAGCGGACGCTCATCGGGCAAGGACTGAGCGGCCGCTACGGGCCACTGGGCGCCGGTCCCCCTTTTCACCCCCAGACGACGGCCGCGATGATCGCGCCGCGTCGCCCCGCTCATCCTCTCGCCCCCGCTCCCCGGCGTGGGCGGCAAGCCCGCTGCCTCGGCACTCGCCTGGCAGGGGAGACGATCGACCCCATGTCGAAGAAGTCACCAAATCAGCAACGCCGCAGCACCGCACGGCGCAGCCAGGTCGAGACCCTCGAGTCGCGCGAAGTGATGTCCGCCGACCCGCTCGGAGGCCTGCTCGGCGGGGCGATCTCGCACCACGCGCTGCAGGAGGACGCGCCGCCGCTCATGCACCACGGCGCCGGCGCGCTGACGCAGCCGGGCGGCGCCGACTACTCGCACCACGCCGACCCCAATGCCGACTTCTGGCTAGACGAGCAACCGGTCGTCTCGCTTGAGGAGCAGCTCGACCAGATCGAGAAGTCGCTGGCCAGCGCCCACCAACAGACCGGCATGGACCAAGTGAAGGCGAGCTACGGCTTCTCTGGCATCGGCCAGACGGTGGCGGTGATCGACTCCGGCATCGCCTACGACCACTACGCCCTGGGGGGCGGGCTGGGCAGCAACTACCGCGTGGTTGGCGGCTACGACTTTACCGAGAGCGACTCCGACCCGTACGACGACGGAACCGAGGGGTCCCACGGCACCCACGTTGCCGGGATCGTCGGCGCCGACGACGGCAACCGCTCCGGAGTCGCGCCTGGGGTCGACCTGGTCGGTCTCCGGGTGTTCGCCGACAACGGCGCCGGCTACTTCAGCTGGGTCGAGAGCGCGCTGCGGTGGGTGCACGAGAACCGCAACGCGTTCGAGAACCCGATCACCGCGGTCAACCTCTCGCTGGGGACCAGCTGGAACTCCAGCTCGATCCCCGCGTGGGGCATGCTGGAGGACGAGTTCGCACAGCTCAAGGCCGACGGGATCTTCGTCTCGGTGTCGGCCGGGAACAGCTACACCTCGTACAACGAGCCCGGGCTCAGCTACCCCGCCGCCAGCCCGCACGTGGTGCCGGTGATGTCGTCGGACGACAGCGGCTTCCTGAGCTATTTCAGCCAGCGGCACGGGCGGGCCATCGCCGCCCCGGGCCGCTACATCTACAGCACCATCCCCGACTACGCGGGCAACAACAACGGGGTAACCGACGACTGGGCCAACTTCTCCGGCACCAGCATGGCGGCGCCGTACGTGGCCGGCGCGAGCGTCATCATCCGCGAGGCGATGGAGTTTGTCGGCATGACCGGCATCACCCAGGACACGATCTTCGACCACATGATGGCCACCGCCGAGTCGTTCTACGACACGGCCTCCGACGCCTGGTACAGCCGGCTGAACGTGCAGGCGGCCATCGACGCCCTGATGCCCGAGGACGACTTTGGGTCCTCGGTGGAAGAGGCCTACAACCTGGGGACGATCAGCGCCGGGCCGCAGGCCAACGCCGCCCCGATGAGCGGCCACATCGAGCGGCTCACCGACTCCGACTACTTCACGTTCACCGCCGGCGCCACCGGCACGGTGACCTTCTACGCCCAGAACACCACGCATCAGCTGGCGGCGGCCTGGGACGGCATGGGCGCCGATGGCTGGAGCAGCGACGGCGGCGCCACCTACACCCTGAACGTCGTGGCCGGCCAGCAGTACACGGTCGCCCTGTCGAGCTCCGACGGGCTGGGGTACTACGACCTGTCGTTCTCGGCCGAGTCGACCTTCACCTACACCGACTGGGGCGCCGCCTCGGTCCAAGAGACCAGGTCCGGGATCAGCATCGCCGGGGAGTCCTTCTTCCGCATTGAGGCCGGCCGGGCGGGCTTCCTGACGGTGCAGGGGGTAAGCGGCGCTGAATCGGTTGGCCTCTCAATCTACGACGCCAGCATGAACCTGATCAAGCAGGGCGGGGCGTCAGACCGCATTGATGTCATTGCGACGGCTGGGCAGGAGTTGTACCTTCGGGTTGATGGTACTAGCAGTGACCTGGATCTGAGACTCACGAATGCACTCAGCGTTGTGAATGGTCAAGCGGCTTTGGTTGGATCCGCGGGAGACGACAATATTGTAGTGCGTCTAGGAGAAACGCTCTCGATAGCATTTAACGGTGTGGGGTACGGGCTCAGCGGGTCCGCCTACCCCGATGTCGCGATCGACGCAGCAAACGGGAACGACTCCGTTACGGTGTATGGAACGAGCGGCGACGAGACGGTCGTCATGTCTAAGCACAGCGCCTCGGTCACAGGAGGGGCGAAGTCGGTTGTCGTGGAGAACTCAGAGAGGATCAACGTGATCGGAAATGGCGGAGCTGACTCCGCCATGTTGCACGACTCGGCTCAGAACGACATCTTCGTCGCATACTCCGACCGAGCCTACCTTTCTGGCATCGGATTCTTCAACTACACCGAGGGGTTTTCTAGCACTGTCGCGGTCTCCACCGGTGGCGCGGACCGAGCCACCTTCTACGACACCGCCGGCGATGAGGTGTTCCACGCGAACGTCGTCTACGCCTCGATGACTGGTGCAGGATACACTAACCGGTCCGAGGGGTTTGTGCGGGCCTACGGGTATGCGTCAGGTGGGACGGACTCCGCGGTGATTGGAGACACATCTGGTAACGACGCGTTCCAGGGCTTCTCAGATCGAGCCTACCTGTCCGGGGGGGCGACCTTCCTGTACTCCGAAGGGTTCGATGCCGTTGACGTCACCTCATCTTCGGGGGCCGACTCATCTTTCTTCCACGGTGACGCCGGTGATGATGTGTTCGTGTCCGATCAAGCCTTTGCCAATCTCACGATGGCTAACACTTCGTTGAACGCATCCGGCTTCACGCGTACGTACGCGTTCGGAAACGGTGGCTCGGACACGGCGGTGTTCAGTGGCGCATCGGGGAGCGTCGACACGTTTACCTCATTCAGCAATCGCGCGTACCTGGCGAACGCGAACCGCTTTCAGTATGCGGAAGGGTTCGGAGAGGTGACGGCGAACGCTAGCGGGGCGAGCGATCTCGCTATCTTCTACGGTACGGTCAGTAACGAGTCCGTCGTAGCGACCCCAACCACTTCTCAGATGACCGGCGGCGGGTTCACACGTACGGCCAATGGTTTCTCGAAGGCGCTCAACTACTCCGGCGGCGGCACGGACTCGATCGTCTTCTACGACTCAGCGGGGAACGACTTTTTCAACGCAAAGCGGGCGACCTCGCACATGTCGGGGGCCGGATACCTGAACTACGCATCTGGCTTTGCCCACTCGCAGGCGTTCAGCCAGTACGGAAGTGACATCGCCTTGCTTACAGACTGGGCAGGCACCGATATGCTGTCGGTATCAGGGGCCGACGCTACGCTCGTGTCGGGCGGTGTCACGCTTCAAGCAAGCGGGTTTGGGAAAGTGGATGCTCGCGGGGAGAATGGCGGCGTCAACTCGGCGACCGTCGGCGCCTACGACGGGGTGTTCAACCTGTTAGGCGACTGGACTTAAACGCCGCCTCGTTTCTGGTGCTTTCTGAAACGAGATCCGTGACCTCCCCGATCGATGTAACTGCGCGAGGCGGTAGGCCGCCCCTAGGACAAAGAAGAGCGGCGTCGCGGTTTGCAGCTGTATGAAGAAGAGTTGGAAGTTGGCCCCGACCGCGGCCGCGGCAAGCGTTCCGAGAGACGCGGATGCCGACGCACGAACCGACGTAGGGATCGTATCGCTTCGTGCGCGGAGTACGGACCACAACCTGCGAGCCGCTTGCACACCAAACGCCACGAGAGCAATCGCGTACAACCATCCCCCCCGCAGCAGCAAGTCCACGTATTGGTTGTGGGCGTGGAACAGGCGAGGCACCGCGTCAGCCGCATGGGACGCGGCGGTGTCTCTAGCTGGAACGAACGCGTCGCCAAAGAGTGGCGCGTTCCAAGACCGCGTTAATCCTTCTAGCAGGTAGTCCCACCGTCGGTAGTCGGAGTCTGCGACGTCGGCAGCGCCGATCGCCTCCATCCGCTCGGTGACCCCCATCGCGGACCAGACAAAAGGGGCCGCGGCGATCGCGCAGAACGCGAGCGAGAGAATGCGTCCGCCCCCGCCGCGCGACGCAAGCGACCTCACTATCGACTGAACAAGGGCGGATGCCGCGAACCCAAGCAGAGCGGTTCTTGACCAGCAAAGGGGGAGGATCAGCCCGTGCGCCGCGAGCACCGTGAGCGTGCGCGACGAACGCTGGCCGTAAAGGTAGTTTGCCAGTGCGAAGTTGAAGCTGATGACCACGCAGAATGGGTAGTAGTTCTGGTACTGGGGTATGAGAACCGCGAGGTCGTGGATCACCCTCATTCGCTCGTGCAGCAATGCCCCGGTTCCGAACTTAGTGATCGCAAACACCCAGATCAACGTAAGCGACGCAACGGTGACGAACGGAGTCAGCCTATTAAGTCGCTGAACGTCGCGTGGCGAGGAAGCGATCCGGTTACCTGCGGCCAGTGCGAAGACGGGGGTCAGCGTCTGAAGATAGAACAAGACGTTCGGCCATCCGGATTCGATTCGGAGTCCGTAAAGGCAGGAGAGAGTCAGCCAGCAGGCTGCGTAGATCGCGAACCATCGCACGCTCCGCTGGACTCCTCCAGCGACGAAGAGAAAGAAGGCACCCAGCCCGCAGACAAGCAGACTGGCGTGGACTGCAAACTCTTCTGCAAGGATTCCACCGCCGCATAAGTAGCCCAGGTTGATCCGTAAAGAGTGTGTTCCCCAGAATACCGGAGCAAACATTAGCGGCACGGCTAACGACGCTAGCGACGGCGCGGAGGTGTGGCTGGCCCCAGTTAGGCGAGCGCTGGGGCCGGCGCCACTATAGATACTAAGGGATCGAGTAGTCCGCCGCCTCAATAGCTTCGTGCCTTGCCGGCGCAGTTGTGCTGTAGAGTTCATGCGGCGGCCCTCGGACTTGAGAGCTCAACCTCCCTTGGCTCGGACTCGCTGCCTCCACAAACGTTGACCGCTAGGAACAGAACTGCAAATTGGAACGTGTAGGCTAGGGTACGCCACATCGCGAGGTCGACGGAGCCCCTGCCAGAAGCGGAGAACCCAAGCACGCAGACCACTGACCACGCTACGGATGCGCCCGCGGCCGTCCAGAGCTGATCGTTGGCTACCGCGACCTTCTCCCACGCTTGGCTGGCAGCGAACGCGAGTGCGGTCAACATCATCCAGCGAACGAGCACATCGAGCGACTGAAACCCGTCTCCCATAACCACAGGCGCCCAGCCCGCCGCTACTGATCCGAGTATCGCGAGAGGCATGCCGACAAACACCGGCGCCATCGCGAGTCGGCGGTGCAATCTTGAGGCGGAGTGCTGGGAGGCCGACATTTCAGACAGCGCAGCCGAGCTCACGGCGGCGATCACTAGGCGACACAGCAGGAAGACCTGATTCGCAGCGACGTAGACGCCGAGCTCGGCGATGTCTGTCGAGGCTGCCATGATTGTCATGCACAGCAAGTCGGTTGGCGCGGCCACCGCGAACAGCAGTGACGCCGGCCCGATCCGCTTCATGAGTGGCCAGAGTTCGGCGAGGGAGTCTGCGGCGTTCGGCCAGCCGCCAAGCCGACGCCGTACGGCGGTGGCCAAACAACCGGCGTACCAGAGAGTTCCCACCGCCATTCCGGAGACAACTCCGGTGACGCCCCACACGGAAGCAAGCACTGGCGTGACGATCACGACCACGCTGGAAGCGAGCAACGCGGAGGATACGAGCGAACGCCCCATGCGGAGGCCGACGAGGGCTCCAGCCATTGCCATGCTAACCGTGGAGCCGATCGCCAGAATCGCGGCGCAACGGAGGACGGGTGTCGCCCCGTCGCTTCCGACGCCAACCTCTGACAGCCAGGGAGCGCCGACGATCAACAGTGCCGACATTAGGCAAGTCAATCCAACTGCCGCAACGCTTGCGCCACCTACCACCGCGAGGCGGCGTCGAGGGCGTCGCGTCTCCGCAAGTAGCTTGGTGAGCACAAGACCTGCGGACGCTCCGAAGAACACGCCGGCTGATCCGGCTGTCGCCTGGACCCACCCAATCAGCCCCAACTGGTCGGCGCCAAGCAGCATACCGGCCGTTACAACCGCCAACGCGACCCCGCCCCGCCAGATTCCGGCTCCCACCAGCACCAGTAGCCCGCTACTCAAAACTGATCTCAGCCCGAGCTGCGTAGGTACTCCCGTCGCCAGCGCCCGAAATGCCACAGCCTTTAGCGTGGAAGCTAGGATCGACAGGTACGCGTAGACGGTTGGATGATCGGTGTAGCGAAAGTTAATAGCAAGCTTCTCTGGCATCACGACGTCGCGGTAGTGCCTCTCGGGATCCGGTGATTCCGCGAGGATCGCCTCCTCGTCAAGGTACTCTAATGATGCCAAGTCGGTGATCCCCGGACGCACTGCGAGGACCCGCCGTTGATTGTCGTCATACAGCTCAACATACCTTGGAACCTCCGGGCGAGGGCCTACGAGGCTCATGTCGCCGCGGACGACATTCCAGAGTTGTGGCAGCTCGTCGATCTTAGTGCGACGAAGGATGGCCCCAACCCGCGTGACTCGCTGATCTCCCGCCACTGTTATCTGAGGAGCCTGATCCCCACGTTGCGTGGAGGTCATCGTTCGGACTTTATAGAGCCAGAACGGCGTTCCATGCTTGCCTATCCGCTGCTGGCGGAAGAACGGACGGCCAGGGCTGTCTGTCCGCACAGCAATGGCCGCCACTGCCAGGAGAGGAGAAAGCACGACCAAGCCGATAGAGGCGAACAAGATGTCCAGCAATCGGACCATCGCCTACGCAGCCGCCTTTCTGGCGCCGGCGATAACGCAGGCGACCTTGTCGGCAACGTACGTCACTTGATCGTCGGTTAACGCCGGCGACAGCGGCAGGCTAACCATCCGTTGATAGCTGTCAAACGCCACAGGAAAGTCGTTTTGCGAGTACCCGTAGCGATCTCGGTAGTACTTGTGGATGTGCACTGGGATGAAGTGCACGGAGGTGCTCACGCTATATTCTCGAAGCCGGTTTACTAGCTCGTCTCGGTCGTTATGGTCTTGCATCCGGAGCACGTAGAGGTGGTGTGCGTGGTCGCAACCCAACCGGAGGACCGGCGTCTGAACACCGTCGACGCGTGCAAATACGTTGTTGTACCTGTTGTAAATCTCGGCGCGGCGGGCCTGCAGGTCGTCCAAGCGTTTGAGCTGCGCGACACCCAATGCGGCCTGAAGGTCGCTCATGTTGTACTTGAAGCCGGGTTCAAGCACGTCGTAGAACCAGTCTCCGTTGGCCCCGTACCGGTTCCAGGCATTGCGGCTCATCCCATGAAGACTAAGAGTCCTGGCACGCTCGAGCAGTTCGGGCGGGCCGGTGAGCATGCCGCCCTCGCCGGTTGCGAGGTTCTTGGTGGCGTAGAAGCTGAACGTGGTCAGATTGCCTGTTCCACCGATAGTCCTGCCGCCGATAGCGGCGGGCAATGCGTGCGCCGCGTCTTCGATCAGCTTCAATCCGTGGCTATCGCATATAGCCTGTAGAGCAGGTATATCGGCCGGGTGCCCAGCGTAGTGAACCGCGATTACCGCTTTGGTGCGACATGTTATGGACCGCTCGACCTGCTCCGGGTCGATGTTGAGCGTGTCGGGGCAGACGTCGACGAGCACGGGCCTGGCGCCTGTGTGTTCGATTACGTTGACCGTCGACGTGAAGGTGAGTGTTGTGGTTATGACTTCGTCCCCAGGCCCGATCTCATGCAGCTTGAGTGCGAGCGCCAGAGCCGCCGTGCAAGAGTTGACAGCGACCGCGGCCTTGGCCCCGACACGCTCGCAAAACGCCTGCTCGAAGACGCGGGTCTTGGGGCCAGTTGTGATCCACCCAGAACTCAGTGTGTCAAGAACTTCTGCGATCTCGACATCGGTGATGCTGGGGGGCGAGAAGGGAACTTGCATAGTGGTTGTTCGCTTGGGAGCGGCGCGTAGGGGAATGGAGGCGGCCTCTCAGGCAGCTATGTCGGAATCGCAAGTGCCGTAGCCGAGACGCTCGAGAGTTGACCCTAGTGCACGAGAAACAGTCGCTTGGTCGTCCGATGAAAGGCGGCGTCGCCCGCCGATGCTTGAGTCGTTCGCGTGCGTTGTCGCGTAGCTCACGACCGTGTGAGCGTCTGGCAGTTGCAGCCACTCAGCGAGCTTCAACGCAGTTTGGGACGGATGGGTCACAAGGTCTTCGTAGCGGATTTCGAGGAGTTTGTCCGGTGAGATTCGCCCTCGTGCCTCGTCGAACGAGTCTAGGCAGCACTGCCACTGACGGGCACAAACCAGAGCCAGTGGGTGGTTAGCATAGTCTTGATCGATGCCGGGATAGCGGGGGCCCCAAGACGATACCGCGTCGGAGAAACCGGCCGCCCGACGTGCTGTACGCAGACCGTGCTTAAGCGCGTAGGGGAGGCAGGAACCTAGGGGGTAGGCCCGGAGCTTCTTCAACAGATAACTCGCACGCGGCGGATCTCGCCAGCACCGCATTGAGGATTCAACGACGTCACGACCGTCACGGATGAGATGGATGAACCGAGCGGCTGGCAACACACGCTGCACATAGGGCGCCCGCAACGTATTGCTGACGGTCTTCTCTACCAGTGATCTGGCATCATCGGTGCGCAAGCCAGCAGCATCGCGCAGCCGATTTCGAATGAAGCTTGCAGACCTTTCAGTCACCCACGCGGCAGGCAGAGCATCGTGCGGACAGCTCTCTGAGCCGTGCCGCCAGACGAAATTCATGTCGTACGGCGTCGCGCCGACCGCTCTCGACGCAGCAATCACCGATCGAAGGAACCTGGTTCCCGATCGAGCGGCGCCGAGGATGACAATTGGTGGTGAGTCCATGGCGGGCGCGGGCTATGCCGCAGATAGGGTTGGCGCAGGCTGTGGGTGGGTCACGAGCGTTTCGACCTTCGCAATGTCGCATTCGTCCGAGAGGCAGACGTCTTCGGCGCCGAACAGCAACGCGACTTTGCTGGCGATAGCGTTCTCATAGATCCGGCGACGTATGTCCGGATCGGCGGGCAGGAGGTCGACACTGAACAGGAGTACGGAGTCGATGCCAGAAGGCGGGTTCTTGGCGTACTTCTGGAGTACGGGTGCGTAGTCGAAGACGACGATTTCAGACTCACTGCCCACGATATCGATGTCGTTGATCCTTGCGTACTCGTTCAAGAACACTAGCTGAGACTTAGCGCTTACCCCTCGGCAGGCGCCTGAATACATGAGCGACCGGCGCCGCGGGCGTCGGGCAATCTCGCCGCAGGCATGGTCGCTCACCGGTGTCGACAGTTGTTCGTATGTGTAGAAGTTGGCCGCGGGCTTCATTCCAATGTCAGTCACGGATTCCGCTATTCGGAAGTCGAATGAAACACGCGACGTTGGAGTTGCGTTGTGGACGGTGCCGTGCACCATGTCGCCATTGAACACGATCAGGTCGCCAAAGGCGGCCTCGACCGGATCGCAAAGCGCGGCCGCCTTGTCGTTTATCTCGTCGAGGTCCATTTGTTCTTCTGCGATCTGACTGAGGAATTGGCGCGACTCATCGATATCTCTCGCCATCTGAAGGCTGTTTGCGCCGGACACGGTCGTGAGGGGCAGCCAGAAGCTGCAAACCCGACTTCCGTGCCCGTACCACGCGTCGGAATGGAAGCTAACCGAGTTTCCACCTGCGAGCTGAATACGCACGGTGGGCGTCTTCTGGATCACCGCTTCCGTCGTGAAGTGATCGTCGATCAGCTGTTTCCCGAACTCGCGGTACAGTCTCTGAAACGCCGGGGTCCGGAATAGTGTGAACAGATGCTGGCGGTGCGCTTCTAGGTGCTGTGCGATACCGTCTACTTTATGCACCTGGCGCAGCTCCTCTACTTGCTGCAATCCGATCGCCCGTTGGTGGCGGTTGATCTCGTCTAGCACGAGCTTGGCGAAGTCAAAGCGGCTGGTGTCGAACTGCAGCCTATCATTAGAGTAGTTCATCGCACTGCCTTGGTGGGATGGGACGCTGAGTTGTGGTATACTGAAGTAGGTGTGGAGGTATGCGTCTCGGGAGTAGAGCCACGACGCCGTTCTAGACAGATCGTGCCTGGTGGATTCGCCACATGTGATACGGCCAACCAGCTTCTCAATCGCAACGGCCGCTTGGTGCGGGTTGGTAGGAGATGCCGTGACGCCGAGCCCCTGTGATTCAATCTCATCGCCTTCGGCCGATCCGGTCTCGGTTAACACTAGCGACGGAAGCCCGGCCAGCGCGTACGAAATCAGCTTGCTTGGGTAGGCTACGCGGAACAGACCAGGTGCTGCCGCCACGATCCCGGCGTCGCAGGCGGCGATTCGGCGCTGAGCCTCGGAACGCGGCAGGGCCCCGGCGAACTCGACATTGTCTAGATGAAACTCGTGTGCGACTTGAGAAAGGCGTGCTCTCTCGCTGCCCCCTCCCAGCATCAGGACGCGGAAAGCGGTGCTCTTCGAGGCAATCTTCACTGAGCGGAGAAAGTGTTCCAAGTTCTGCAGTTGGCCGTGATTGCCGGCAAAAACTAACGTCGGAATAGCTGTTGTTTTGCTGTCGTCGCTCTCTTCAGGCGAGGGAGCATCGACGGCAAAGTTCTGGAGCACCTCGATGGATGCGTCTTGGCAGCCTCGGCTGCGGAGGGTCTGCCGCATTGTCTTGCTCAACGTTATCGTCACCGCCGCTGACCGCACGTTCCATCCGTCGATCCATCTGGTAACTCGCCCTACGCAGCGAGAGGCTCGGCTCGCGCTGCACATAAGCATCTCGGGAACGATGTCCTGGACGTAGTAGGCATAGGCTGCGCCTCGCAGTTGGGATGCGATTCTTACCAGGGCGGCGGCCGCAACCGGTGGATTTGAGGTCGCGATCACAAGGTCGAACCGGCGCCGCGTCAGGATGTACAACAGCCCAAGTAGGAAGCGGAGGAGGTGCAACGACCTGCGGACGGTTGAAAGCCCTCGATCTGCGGGCAGCTCCAACTCAAGCAGCTCAATTCCATGCTCTGCCGCCCACGCGCGACGCGCGACATCGCTGGCTGAAGTCGTCGTGTATACGGTGAGCTTGTCGCCCCGGCGTGCGTGCTCGGCGGCGATGTCCTTGAGCATCGCTGGGAACAGGCTGAGGTTCTCGGGCCAGAAGTATCTGTGCGCAATCAGGACGCGTCGGGGCTGAGAGGCGACCGGTTTTCGGGAGTGTCGGACCACTGTGACAATTCGCCTGCGGCGTGTTCTAGCTACGCTGCGCGGATGCCGTCCCACAGGTGACCGAGCTTGGCCGTGCCAAGGATCAGCTTCAGGACGCGGTGAGAGGTGTTGGTAACCTGGTATTCCGGGGCGATCAGGTGCTCGCGGGAGTGCTGGCTGTTGCGGGTGACGAACTCGACCGACTCGACAACCGTATCCACGTCGATCCCGGTCAGCACGATGTGGCCGGTGTCCATCGCTTCGGGGCGCTCCATTGCGGTGCGGGTGGTGACCGCCGGGAAGCCCAGGATCGAGCTCTCCTCGCTGATGGTGCCGCTGTCGGAGATCGTGCAGAACGCGTCCTGCTGCAGTCGGACGTAGTCGTGGTAGCCGAACGGCTGCAGGAAACGCACCCGGCTGTCGGTGTCGTCGAGCGCCGAGGGCGACAACGCCTCGAGCTTCTGCCGTGTGCGGGGGTGCGTGCTGACGATTAGCGGGCGGTTGTACCGCTGGCAGAGCGTGTTGAGGATCCTCAGCAGTTGTTCAAGATTGTCCTTGGAATCGACGTTCTCGGCCCGGTGGAGGCTTACTACCAGGTACTCGCCGGGCGTAAGCCCAAGCCGGTTGAGGACCGTTGAGGCCGAGATTTCGGGCTTGCAGGAGTCCAGCACTTCGCGCATTGGCGATCCGGTCAGGTAGACCTTCCGGGGGTGAATCCCCTCGGCCAGTAGGTTGCGGCGTGCGTGCTCGGTGTAGACCAGGTTGAAGTCGCTGATATGGTCGACGATGCGGCGGTTGATCTCTTCCGGCACGTTGAAGTCGAAGCAGCGGTTTCCGGCCTCCATGTGGTAGAGCGGGATCTTCATCCGTCGGGCGATAACGCCGGCGAAGGCGCTGTTGGTGTCTCCCAGAATCAATACCGCATCGGGGCGTTCCTCGACGAAGATCTCCTCGGACTTGACCAGCACGTCCCCCAGGATCCGTCCGAGCGAGGAACGATCGACGCCCAGGTAGTAGTCCGGCTGACGCACCTTCAGGTCTTCGAAGAATACCTGGTTGAGCTCGTAGTCTGAGTTTTGACCTGTGTGCACCAGCTTGTGATCCACGTGCTGGTCCAGTAAGGCCATGACACGCGACAGGCGGATGATCTCTGGGCGGGTGCCCAGGACGGTCATAATCTTCAGTGGTGACGCCATGGCGCCCTCCTGGCGGCCGGCGCCGGGCATTGAGCCCGGCACTTAATCGGGGTGTGTTAGGCGACCCGCTCGAAGTAGGTGTCGGGGTCCGACTGGTCGAAGACCTCGTTGCACCAGAACATGGTGAGCAGCTCGTCGTCGCCCACGTTCTCGATGTGGTGGGTGTGAAGCACCGGGATCGAGATGAACTGGGGCTGGTCGCCACTGACACGGAACTGCTTGACCGAGTCGCCGTGCAGCGGACGAAGCCGGATGACCGCCTCTCCCTTAAGCACGCAGAACCACTCGACCTTGCGGGTGTGGAAGTGGTTGCCGCGGATCACGCCGGGCTTGGTGGTCGAAAAGAACACCTGCCCGCCGGTTGCGAGCTTAATGATCTCGTACAGCTCTCCGCGGTCGTCGGCTTTGACCTCTGGGGTGTGCCGGTGGTCTTCCAGGTCGACGTACGACAGGAACGTGGAGTACAGCGTCGCCTCGAGGTGGGTACTCAGGTCGGGCACGATGTGTCGCTGGAAGAACGACTGGCGGTAGCCCTGCAGCTTGCTCAGCAGCTCAGCCACACGCAGCGTCGCGGCGCCTTCCAGCCGTAGCGTCTCGGTGGGGCAGGGCGGGTCGCTGAGCATCGCGTGCAGCTGCTCGACTACGTCACCAACCCAGATGAACTCAACCTCGCGGTCTTGGTGCACCTGCGGCTTCTCGCCGTTGACGAGCTGGTGGCAGAACGTCGCGACCACTGAGTTGTAGAACGGACGACAGCCCGCGCCGTAGACGTTCGGGAGCACGGCGATCGACAACGGGGCGTCGGTGCGTTTCGACCAGTCGGAGAGTGTCCGTTCAGCGGCCAGCTTGGCGTCGCCGTACGGCGTGCCGTTCCCTCGCTGCGTCGTGGAGCTGAAGATGATGTGTGGGCGGGACCCGTTCTGATCGCAGGCGGCGACGAGCTTCTTCGCCATCGCCTCGTTGCCGTCGCGGACCGCGTGGTCCTCGCCGCGGTTCACGCCGGCGATGTGGAAGATGGCGTCGCACCCGTCGAGCCGCTCGGCCAGTCGCCGCTCATCGTCCCAGGCGACGCGGGGAACGAGGCGCACGTCGAGCGTCGTGTCGGCCTGGAGCCGAGCACGCAGGCTCTTGGCGATGAAGCCGTTGGGGCCGGTTATGGCGATGACGCGTTGGGTCACGCGGCAAACCTCTTGAGCTTGGTGGCGGCTGGCCAGGTCTTCAGCTCTGCTTGCACCTCGGGGAGGCTCAGCAGCAGGTCTTCGATGTCAGCGACCGACAGTCGGCGCGCGTTCTCCGACGTGTAGCCGTCCTTGATGAAGGTGGCCTTCAGGTCACCTCGGCTGAAGTAATCTTCGTAGTTTCGGCCGGCCCGGCAGGGGACGCGGTAGTAGTTCTCGTATTCCTCGGCGCGGAGCATCTCTTCTGGGGTGAGGAGCACCTCGTGCTTCTTCTCTCCAGCACGCACGCCTACAATCTTTACCTCGTTGTCGGCGCCGAACAGGTTGAGCAACGCCTGAGCGAGGTCCTCCACGGTTGACGCCGTCGCCTTCTGGACCAGGACGTCGCCCTGCTGCCCGTTCTCCATCGCGAAGGTGACAAGCCGCACGGCCTCGATGAGCGGCAGCAGCAGCCGGGTCATGCTCGGGTCGGTGACCGTGAGGGGTTGCCCCGCCTTAATCTGGTCGATGAACAGCGGGATCACCGAGCCCCGAGAGCACATCACGTTGCCGTACCGGACGCCGCAGAAGGTAGCGCAACAGGACTGGAACGACTGCGCCTTGGCGAGCATCAGCTTTTCCATCAGGGCCTTCGTCTGCCCCATCGCGTTGACCGGGTAGACCGCCTTGTCGGTGCTCAGCACGACGAGTTTCTGGACGCCGACCTCCTCGGCGGCCTCCAGCACGTTGTGCGCGCCGATGATGTTCGTCTGGACCGCCTCGAAGGGGAAGAACTCGCACGACGGCACCTGCTTCAGGGCCGCCGCGTGGAAGACGTAGTCGGCGCCACGCATGGCGGAGGTCACCTGCGCGCGGTCGCGGATGTCGCCGATGCAGAACTGCACCCGCTCGTCGGCGAGAGCGAGCCGCATATCGTGCTGCTTCTTCTCGTCGCGGCTGAACACCACCACTCGCTCGGGTGAGTGTTCGGCCAGCACCATGCGCGTGAAGCTGTTGCCAAACGAACCGGTGCCGCCGGTTACGAAGATAGTCTTTCCGTCGAACATTCCATTGCTCAGCCGGGAGGAGGCGGTAGTTGGCGGGCGGCCGGGTCCATGGCCGATTGCCGGGCGGAAAGTCTATGGCCGATGGTTCTACAGATACAAGCCCAGTTGTCGGGCCGGCGCTACTGGGCGGCGATCAGGGCGGCTATCCGCTGCGCCGCCTGCCCATCGCCGTAGGGGTTTGTCGTGGGACGCCGGCGGGCGAGTTCGCCTTCGTCGCCCAGCAGCAACGCGACCTCGTCGACGATGCGGTCGGTGCTGGCGCCGACGAGCCTCGCCGCGCCGGAATCCACTGCCTCCGGCCGTTCGGTGGTGTCGCGCATCACCAGCAGCGGCTTGCCGAGCGACGGCGCCTCCTCCTGCACGCCTCCCGAGTCGGTTAGGATCAGCGTCGAGCAGTCCATGAGCCACACAAACTCGGGGTAGTCGGCGGGCGCTAGCAGGTGCACGTTGGGCAGGCCCCCCAAAGTCTCGTGCACCGGACCGCGGACGTTAGGATTGAGGTGCACCGGGTAGACAAAGTCGGCATCTTTGAATCGCTCACCCAAGGTGGCTATCGCCTGACAAATCGCCTGCATTCCATCGCCGAAGTTCTCGCGCCGGTGGCCCGTGACCAGGACCATTCGCGGTCGTGTCAGCTCGGGGTGTCGTCGACGCCAGCGACCTGCGTCTTCTCGCTCCCGCCGCACGGTTGCTAGCAGTGCATCAATCACGGTGTTGCCCGTCACATGGATCTGGCGCGCGGGGACATTCTCCTGACGCAGCTCGGCCGCCGCGCGTTCGGTTGGTGCGCAGTGAACTGTCGAGGCGATGCTCGCGACCCGTCGATTGAACTCCTCTGGCCAGGGCGCGGCTAGGTTGTGGGTGCGGAGGCCCGCCTCAACATGCACCAGCGGCAGACGATGGTAGAAGGCCGTCAGCGCCGCCGCCAGCACCGTGGTGGTGTCGCCCTGCGCGACGATCGCCGTGGGTGAGTGCACTTGAACCACGCCGTCCAGACCCTCAAGGCAGCGCGCCGTCAACCCGGAGAGGGACTGGTTGGCACGCATCACGTCGAGGTTGACGTCCGGGGTGATGCCAAAGTAGTCGGCTACCTGCGTCAACATCTGCTGGTGCTGGCCAGTGAAGCAGACGACTGGCGCCACATCACTCCGCTGCTGGCACGCCTGAATCACCGGCGCCATCTTGATCGCCTCAGGGCGGGTGCCGACAACCATCAGCGGTCGGCAGGCGGCGGGGGAGGCTTGCGGCATTCGGCGGGGATGCGTCGAGAGGGAGGGCTGGGGCGCCGGCCGGCGGGACCGGCCTTGCTGGGGGGCGCCCGAAACAGTATTTATCCCCTCCCCATCGTAATTCGAGACCTCGCGCCCGCAACGAACTCCTCGCGAATGTCAGCCATATCCCGCTCCGTCAGCCGCCTGTGCCTCTTCGGCCTGCTGCCCGCTGCGCTGACGGGTTGCCAGACGACGCACTACAAGGCGGCCGACCTGCCGTCCCACCTGCGTCGATCGGCGGATGTTTCCGCAAGTCAGATTCAGCTCTCTAGCCTGGCGAGCGGCGGCGGCCGCACGACCACCATCGGCCCCGATGACCTGCTGGCCGTGCACGTGGTGGTCGGCGCCGAACTTGACTCGCACGAGCCACACGTGGTCCAGGTCTCCGGGGACGGGGCCGTCGAGATGCCGGTCATTGGTCAGGTCCGAGTCTCGGGGCTCGAGGTTGCTGAAGCAAGCCGTGCGATCGCCGCTGCGGCTGTCGAGCGCGGCATCTACCGGCAGCCACAGATCACAGTTGAGATGCACAAACAGGCCAGCAATCGGGTGGTGGTGCTCGGGGCTGTCGGCGCGCCGGGCGCGTACGACCTGCCGCGGTCGGGGAGCGACGTCGCAAGCGCAATCGCTGCCGCCGGCGGCCTGACGGACGTGGCTGGCCCGGAAGTTGAAGTTCTCCGGCAGTCGCGGTCCGGCCTGATAACAGCCGCCAAGAAGACGCCGCCCAATACGGAGGTCGGCGATGGGGTAACTCAGGTAGCCTACGAGGCGGCCGCCAACGACAGACCGCTTACCGAGCGGATCAACCTCGCCCAGGCGGGGGCCGCGGGCGGCGGCAATCAGCGCCTCGACGACCGCGATGTCGTGATGGTGCACCCCAAGGACAAACGGGTGATCCACGTTACCGGCCTGGTCGAACGCCCCGACCAGTTCGAGCTGCCCGACGACCAGCCGATACGCGTGCTGGACGCGCTAGCATTGGCAGGCGGCGTCAGCTCGCCGGTGGCAGATCGCGTGTACGTGATCCGGCCCGAGGCTGAGGGGCCCGGCACCCAGCCGGTAGTGATCGAGCTAAGCATCTCCAAGGCGAAACACGTCGGTAATGAGAACCTGGTGCTAGGCCCAGGCGACCTAGTCAGCGTCGAGCAGACGGTCGCCACCACAGTCATCGATACGATGCGGGACTTCTTCCGGATAACGATGGGCGTGAGCAGTCGTCTCACCGCGTTCTAGGACCCAGCCCCGTGGCCGCCCGGCAACCCCGGCCAGACGCTCACCAACGCAGACACGCATGACCGCCGCTGATCATCAACCCGGGTTCCAGGACGAAGGCGTCCAAGAGGGCTCGCTCGCCGAGTCGCTCCACGGGCTGGTGAGGCTGCTGCGGCTGATGCAGCGGAACCAGTCCACCATTGCGTGGTGTGTGGCGGGCTGCGTCGCATTGGCGATGGCGTACTACGTGGCCGCGCCCCGTATCTACCGCTCAACCGCCAAGCTGCTGCTAATCGAGCAGGACTCGGACAAGGTGTCGGGCGTTGCGGACGCCGGGCGTGCGGACGACGTGATGGCCACGCACCGCGAGCTCGTGAAGAGCCCCGTCGTGCTGCAGAACGCTATCGCCAACCTACCACCGGAGCACCGCGTCGACCTGCTGACGGTGAAACCGTCCCGCTGGATCGAGGCGCTCAACGAGAACCTCTCAGCGACCACCGTCCGCCGCACCAAGTTCATCCAGGTAAGCTACCGGTCCCACCAACCCGAGTCGGCCGTGGCGGTGGTGAACTCCGTGATTAACAGCTACCTAAGGTTCGTCGAAGAGACCCACCGCAGCACCGCCGCAGACGTGCTCGACGTGCTGACCGTCGAGCGAGACCAGCTGCAGGAGGAGTTGCTGCAGAAGCAGCGGCTCCTGCAGGCCTGCCGAGAACGCTGCGGTCACCTGGCGATCGACCAGAAGGACAGCGTGGTCGACCCGCTGATCGGGAGGGCGATCCACCTGAACGACTCGCTCATGCAAGCGCAGCAGCAGCGGCTGGACCTGCAGGCGTCGCTGGCGTCGGTGTCGGCGGCGTTGGCGCGCGGCGAGGACATGCGCAACTACCTGAGCGTCGTCGAAGAGGCGGTCGGCGAGCAGATGATGCTCGCCTCGCTGGGGCTGAGCCACCAAGACCTGGAGATGCTCTCTTCCCAGCAGAAACGCCTCATGGAGACTCAAGACGAGCTGCGGCGGCTCACGCCGCACTACGGGCCGAACCACCCCCGGGTCGTGTCCCTTACCGAGCAGGCCGCGGCGCTCCAGCAGTACCTCTCCAACTACCACGCCGCCTCGGGGTCGCGGTACGCGTCGATCAACAACCAAGACCTGGGGCCAATGATCAAGCGCACGCTAGAGCAGTCGGTTGCCCAGGCGATCGAGCGTGAACGCGTGCTGTCCTCGTCATTCGACGAGGCCCGCATCGAGGCCGCCAAGCAGTCGGGCGAGCTCGTGGAGCTCGACATGCGGAGCCGTGAGGTCGAGAGGCTCGAGTCACTTCACGACGTGCTCTTCGAGAAGATCGCCGCGGTCGACATCCACCAGGTGCAGGCGCCCATCCGGGCGAGCATCGTAGAAGAGCCATTGCCGGAGGAGACCCCGGTCTCTCCGCGGTTTGCGTCGCTGTTCGGCTCGGCGATCCTGGGCGGGCTTGCCCTGGGCGCCGTGATTGTGTTTGTGCGGGACCAGCTTGACGACCGATTCACTTCGCCCGACGAGATGTCCGCCCAGCTCGAGCTGCCGGTGCTCTCGGTGGTGCGGACGCTCAACCCCTTGCCGGGCGTTGGGCTGGACGCCGTCCACATGCACGTCGATGGGAACTCGGTCGAGGCTGAAGCGTTCCGCACACTGCGCACATCGCTGACCCTGCGGGGCGACGAGACCGAACGTTTGGTGATCTCCAGCGCCGAACCCTCTGACGGGAAGACGACCGTCACCTCTAATCTGGGCGTGGCTTTTGCCCAGATCGGAAAACGCACACTCATTATCGACGCCGACCTCCGCAAGCCAGGCATGACCAGCCTGATGGACCTTAAGGGGCAGGCCGGCGTCACCGATATTCTCCTGTGTGAGGGCGGCGTCGCCGAGTTGGCGGAACGCTGCCTGGTCAAGACGCCACTCGAGAAGCTCGACGTGATCCCAGCCGGTCCCCGCCGACCGGACGCGGCAGAATTGCTCTCGGGCCCCAACTTCACCGAACTGCTTGCTTGGGCCGAGGCCCGCTACGATCAGGTGCTTGTTGACTGCCCACCAGTGCTCGCCGTGAGCGACGCGCAGATCATTGGTCGGCTCGTGGATGGGGTCGTGGTGGTCGTGACGCCAGAGAAGAATCACCGCCGCCTGGTCGTCCGCGCTTGCGACAGCTTCCTGCACGCCGGCTGCCATGTGCACGGCGTGGTCGCCAACCGCATCTCCAACAAGTCTGAAGGCGGATACGGGTACGGGTACGGGTACGGACAACAGTACGGCTATGGCCACACCGAGGAAGAGGAGCTGGCGCCGGTAGCCGCGCCACCGACTTCGCCGGTGGATCCCGACCCCCGAGACTGGCGCCGTTTGGGCGGCGATGACGCAGACCCCGCGAGGGCCGCCTAGGCCGCTCAGGAGAGCACGCGTCATGATCCCTACCACTCTGAGACAACGCTGGGCCGAGACGGACATGCGGGGCTGGCCGCTCCGTCTGACCGACGCCTGCCTGCTGGGAGTCTTGGTGGCGGCGCCGTTGTTCTTCGGCGGCCGACATGACCTTGGGCTGCTAGTCTACAGCGGACTGGTGCTAACCGCCGCGTCCGCCTGGTTGATGCACGGCATCGTGACCAAGCGGCGGCCAGCAGAGCTCTACCCAACTGCGAATGTACTGGTGATCGCCGCCCCGCTGCTGCTGATGCTGCAGCTGGTCGAGCTTCCTAGCTGGTTGGTTGGCGCCGTGTCGCCGCCCGCGGACGACCGCCTTGTCGCCTGGGGCAATGGGGCGCCGTTTGGCGGTTGGCGACACCTATCGTTCGACCCGTCGGCCACGCGGGCAAGCCTTGCAACGCTGCTGACGCACGCGGTGCTGTTTCTAGTGGTCGCCCAACGAGTCCGCTCGCGCGACGACGTACAGCGGCTCGTCCGCTGGCTTGGAATAGCGTCGGCCGGCATGGCGCTGCTGGCGTTGACGCAATACCTGACCGGCGCAGAGCAGATCCTCTGGTGCGTTCCGCTGACGCACCGTGATCCGAGCCGCGCCGCGATCGGGACGTTCACCAACCCAAACCACTGCGGCCACTTCATCGCCCTAGGCGCCGGCGCCGTGCTCGTCGAGGCCGTCCGCCGTCGGAGGCAACGAGCCACTCCGGCTCAGCGGCGCCGCCCCGGAGAGTCTGCGGTCTCACGCGAGCAACAGCTTCGCGAGGCGGCTTGGATCCTTGCTCTGCTTGCGACCGGCGTCGCCATCCTGCTGACGTTCTCCCGCGGGGCGCTGCTGGCGTACACCGTTGGGCTGCTGGTCACCATCACCGTGCTGGCCCGCGCGGGCTGGGTGGGTAGGGCACAGCTGGTGCGCGGGGCCTTCGTGCTCGTTGTGTGTGGAGTCGCCCTCTCGCTGTTTCAGTATGAGCAGTTCTCGCGGAAGGCCGGTGGTGTGAGCGTGGGCGAGCTCGATGAACTAGCGGACACCAGTGACCGGATGGTGATCTGGCGGGCTAATCTATCGGCCTTCTTCGCTAGTCCGCTGGTCGGCTACGGCGCCGGAACGCACTCTCAGGTGGCGCCGTTGTACCTCACGGAATCGAGTGGCGTTAACTACACCCACGCCGAATCCGGTTACCTGCAGGTCGCCACCGAGGCCGGCCTGGCGGGCGTGCTCCTGCTGGCCACGGCGATCGCGATCGCCGCCGCGTGGTGCATGCGAGGAGTGCTGCACTCGGGCGACGCCGAGGCGACCGTGCTGTGGGCCGCGATTTCGGCGGCTCTCGCGGTGTCTCTCTTCCATTCGATCGCCGACTTCGTCTGGTTCATACCCTCCTGCCTGGCGCCGGTAGTGATGCTGGCTGCGGGCGCAATGCGACTGTCTCAGCTGCAGTCCGGTCAGCCCCAACGTGCTCACGGCAAGGCATGGGGATTGCGGGACGCCGGCAAGGGATTCCTTGGTACGGCGATGGCCGCGGTCGCCGTGCTGCTGCTGGTCGGACCCGCCCGCAGCTCTTTCCAGCGCGACGCCTACGACCGCACAAACGTGGCGGTGAAGCGATACAACGAGAGCCTCAAGGCCCGCGTCGGACGCGATAATGCCGAGTCGGAGCAGCGGATCCTGGAATCCCGCGTGTACTACACGGACAAGATGATCGAACACCTGCAAGCGGCGTTGGCGGTCTGCCCGAGCGACGCCCAATCGCAGCTCAGGTTGGCCAGGCAGTCCCTGCTCAGGTTTGAGCTGACCCAGGCGCACGACGGCGGTGGCATGGGATTGGCCAACGTTCGCAACACCGTCTACGACGCCCAGTTTCAGTCCGAACAAGAAACGGCCGCTTGGCTCCGGCGCGCTTTCGGCGATGACTCCCAGCTGCTCTGGTCCGCCCGCCACGCTGCAGTGAATGCGGTCAGGCTCTGCCCACTTCAGGGCGAGGCCTACATGATCTTGGCAGACCTCGCGTTCCTCGGCGCTGGCCAAGGCGCCGACACGATGTTGCTGGTCGACCAGGCGCTCCGGCTTAACCCACACGACGGGGCGGTGCTGTTCGACGCTGGCAAGCACAAGCTGCTGGCGGGCCAGGAGCAACAAGCGCTTACTCTGTGGAAGCAGGCGGGGCACGCGCCCGGCCCGCACCGCATGAAGCTCGCCTCGGTGGTGAGCATGACCCTGCCCGCCGACGAGTTTGTCGCCGAGTTCGACCCGGACTGGCGGCTCACCTTCGCTGCCTACCAGTTTTACAAGCTCCGCGGCGAGGAGTCCGACCTCCACGCACTGGCCACGCACGCGCTTCAGTGCGCCGAACTTAACGAGCAGACCGAGCTTCCCAACCGTGCGGCACACAACTGGTGGCAGGCGGCCACCATCCATCAGGAACTGGGGGACACCGGACAAGCGGTTCGCTGCGCGGAGCAGGCCTACCGGCTCCGTCCCGCGTGCTTCTACATCCGCCGTGGCCTGGCCGCCGCCCTGTTCCGCGCTGAGCGGCTCGAAGAGGCGGACCCGCACATCCGCTGGTGCTTGGCCCGTCAGCCCGATGACTCGGCGCTCCGCCGGTGGCTGCAGGACATCGCCAAGCACCGCCTCGCGTTGCCGGGCGCCGAACGGCGGCCCAGGGTCGCGAGCCGACCGTCGCTGCTGATCGACCATTCTACGAACACTCACGAACCCACCCCTCCGGAATGATGACCCGGATCGCAACCCGACTGCGGTTTCTGCTGCTGACGCTGGCCTGCGCCGGCGCCTACGTGCTGGCGTACGCGCTGAGGTTCGCCGACGGCGGCGAGCCCCACCACTGGGAGCTGATGAGGGCCACGATCGGCTTCGCGGTGCTGGCGAAGATAGCGGCCTTCTTCTGGCACGATGTCCACCAGCAGCACCAGCGGTATATCAGCTTCGAAGATCTGGCCGCCATCGTCAAAGCGGCTACCGCGGGCGCGGTGGCGCTGACGCTGATCGACTTTTTTCTGCTGCCGATGCTCGCCATCCCCCGCGGGGTGATTTTCATCGACTGGGGCGCGACCATCTTCGCGATGAGCGCCGTGCGGGCGTGGCCGCGTGCGCTGCATTACGCGCGGACACACTTCCTCCCTGCCTCGACCGAGCAAACGCGGGTCCTGATTGTCGGCGCTGACGACCACGGTGAGGTGTTGCTGAGGGCGGTCCGCTCCAGCGCCGACACTCCCCGCCGGGTGATGGGCTTCATCGACGACAACCCCGCCCACCGCGGCCGCAGCATCAGCGGCGTTCCGGTGGTCGGCGGCGCCGATCAGCTCCCCGGTCTTGTCAGCCGACTGGGCGTCAAGGAGGTGCTGATCACCGGCGGGCTGCCCGGCAAGCAGGTGCGGCGGCTCATCGACACAGCGCAGCAGCACGGATTCCGGGTCAAGGTGCTGCCGAGCTACCAGCAGATCCTCAACGAGCATGTTTCGGTCCAGCCGCGGAGCGTGGCGATCGAGGACCTGCTGCGGCGCGAGGCGGTCGACTTCGACCAGCAGGCGGTGCGCAGCTGGCTCGACGGGCGGACGGTCCTGGTGACCGGCAGCTCCGGCAGCATCGGATCGGAGATCTGCCGCCAGCTGCTCCGGGTGAAGCCGGCCAAGCTGGTGGTGCTGGACCGGTCCGAGACCGGGCAGTTCTTCCTCGAGCGGGAGCTCCGGGCCCTGGCGCCCGACGCCTGCATCGAGGTCGCCCTTGGCGACCTCACCGACGCCGACCGCATGCGGGCCGTGTTCGAAGAGCACCGTCCGGACGTCGTGTTCCACGCCGCGGCGTACAAGCACGTGCCGCTGATGGAGCAACACCCTGGCGAGGCGATCAAGAACATCGTGCTCGCAACCCGAAACGTGGCCGACTTGGCCGACGAGTTCGCCGCCGGCGCGTTCGTGATGATCTCCACCGACAAGGCGGTCAACCCGACCAGCGTAATGGGCAGCTGCAAGCAGCTCGCCGAGCGCTACGTGCAGGCCCGGTCCGCCGGTTCGAGCTGCCGGTTCACCACCGTGCGGTTCGGCAACGTGCTCGACTCGGCCGGCAGCGTGGTCCCAGTGTTCCGCCAGCAGATTGAGAGCGGCGGGCCGGTGACGGTCACGCACCAAGACATCGTGCGGTACTTCATGATGATCCCCGAGGCGTCGCAGCTGGTGATCCAGGCCGGCACGATGGGCCGCGGCGGCGAGATCTTCGTGCTCGACATGGGCGAGCCTGTCCGCATCATGGACCTGGCGCGCGACATGATCCGGTTGTCGGGCCTGCGCGTCGGTGAGGACATCGAGATCGAGGTCACCGGGCTGCGTCCCGGCGAGAAGCTGTACGAGGAGCTGTACGGCGAGTCCGAGCGGCACAAGCCGACCAGCCACGAGAAGATCATGGTCGCCGACAGCAACGCCGAGAGCCTGCTGCGTGTCGCGCACGACATCGGCCGGCTGGCGTCGCTCGTGAACGGGCCGGCGGACGCGGTCCGTGACGCGCTCGGCGAGGTCGTGCCGCGGCTGGACTACCTCGAAGAGCAACGCCGTGCGGCCTAGCCCGGGCGGGCTGCTGATCTCCGCACGGTTCAGGCGGATTCTTTTGCTTTCGCGCGCGCCGTGCGGTATGGTCAGGCGATCGCGGCGGGCGAGTCGGCCCGTCGAACTCCTCGCCCCCCTCTTGAGCCCCCGCCGATGCCCCTCCGAACCGATCGCCGAAGCTTCCTTCAGACCGCCGCGCTGGCCGGCGCCGGCTACTGGGCCGCCGGGCCGCTTAGGGCTCAGGAGTCTTCATCGCCCAACGAGCAGGTGCAGTTCGCATGTATCGGCGTCGGCGGCAAGGGCGACTCGGACTCGAACGACGCGAAACGCTTCGGTCGGGTCGTGGGGATTTGCGATATCGACGCCCGCACCCTCACCAAGGCCGGCGGCGAGCGGTTCGCCGAGGCCAAGCGGTACGCCGACTTTCGGGCGATGCTCGACGAGCTGGGCGACAAGATCGACGCGGTCACCGTCAGCACACCGGACCACACCCACGCGGTCGCCGCCGCGGCGGCGATGCGGCTCGGCAAGCACTGCTTCTGCCAGAAGCCGCTCACGCACTCCATCTGGGAGGCCCGCCGGCTGGCCGAGCTCGCCAAGGAGCACGGCGTCGCGACCCAGATGGGCAACCAGGGGGCGTCGCTCAACGCGGCCCGCAAGTCCGCCGCCGTGATCCAGTCGGGCGCGCTCGGCAAGATCAGCCAGGTGCACGCGTGGACCGACCGCTGCGGCGGCTGGTGGCCGCAGGGGATCGACCGGCCGGCCGGCGCCGCCGTCCCGGGGCACGTCAGCTGGGACCTGTTTGTCGGGCCCGCGCCCGGCCGCCCCTACGCGTCGATCTACCACCCGTTCAAGTGGCGCGGCTGGTGGGACTTCGGCACCGGCGCCCTGGGCGACATGGCCTGCCACGTGCTCAACATGCCGTTCTACGCGCTCGGCCTGCGCGACCCGATCGCCGTGCAGGCGACCACCTCCGGGCACAACCGCGACAGCTACCCCAACTGGTCGGTGATCGATTTCGAGTTCCCCTCCAACGAGTCCCGCGACGCCCTCAAGCTCACCTGGTACGACGGCGGCAAACGCCCCGACGCGTCGCTGGTCGGCAAGGAGGAGCTCGCCGGCAACGGAGTGATCATCATCGGCGAGAAGGGCACGCTCTACTCGCCCGACGCGTACGGCAGCTCGTTCGAGCTGATCGGCGACCTCGCCGAGCCCGAGGTGGAGTTCGAACGCTCCCCAGGCCACTTCGACGAGTTCATCCGCGCCATCCGTGGAGGCGCCCCGGCGGTGTCCAACTTTGTCGACTCCGGCGGTCCGCTCACCGAAACGGTGCTGCTCGGCAACCTGGCCGTGTGGGCCGCCGACGAGGCCGAAACGCCCGGCCGCCGCGTCGAGTGGGATGCGCAGGCGATGACGCCGGTCGGCGCCCCCGAGCTCGCCAAAATCGTCCGCCCCGAGTTCCACCACGGGTACGACCTGTAGCCGCTGAGTTGTCCGGTCACCCGCTGGGGCCCTTCAGCCGCTCGGGCGACCAGACCACCACGTCCAACCTCTCGGCGTAGTGCAAGTAGGTTGGCGGCCCATCGCAGCTCAGCCCGTGCGGCGCCGCCATCGTGTTGAGGGCGAACTCCGCTTCGGCCGGCTGCAGCGGCCACGGCGGGTGGTGCACCTCGGTGCAGGTCAGCCCGCCGGACGGCAGCGGCGCGTACAGGCAGTACCGCTCGGTCAGCCAGTGCTCCACCGTGCCCGGTTCTGACTCCCGCGGCGGCGCGGTCGGGCGGTACTCGGCGGCGAAGCACGCCTGGCAGTCGTCCCGTTCGGAAAGGTAGGTGACCCCGTCTGTCGTGCGGCGGGTATCGATCCGTGCGTGGTGGTACGGCAGGTGGAACCACCGCCGCGCGGCCCACACCGCCAGGCGGTTGGTCGCGTCCAGGCTGAGGAACCACACGCCCGGCTTGCCGCCCCGGGTCACGTACGTGCGGACGTTCAGCTCGGGGAATGCCGACACGCCGGGCAGGTCCGGCAGCGGGCGGCGGCTGACGCCCTCCATGCGGAACGGCACCACGCCGAGCCACGCGGCGCCGTCCCACGTGTCGAGCTCCAGCCCCGGCGGCAGCAGCGGCGCGACCAGCCCGGGCTCCAGCGGCCAGTGGGCGAACAGCAGCTCCAACCAGCTCTGCCGCCACGACCAGCGCCGCGTGGGGACCGGCCACGGGCGGTGGTCCTGCCGTTCGAATGCCGGATGGGTTCCAGGGGAGTCGATGCCAGCATCCTGTGGTGGTTGGCGGCCGGGTTGGGCCGGGATTCCCGATACCAGAAAAATTCAGAAACTCATCTTACCTAGTGGGGAGGTTGTCGATAACATTGCTCCAGCTAACCCACTTTGGCGGCCGCCTTCGATTCGTTGGTCGGAATGTTCGGCGCCTTTCGCTTAACGCTCTGAACTGCCTCTAAGCAGTCACCGCATCCCGCAAACCGTTTCCCCAACGGCTGCCGGTACGGACCGAGCCCTCCCTTTCTCAGGAGCCCCCTGATGACGACTGCGCTAGCGGAGTATCGCCGCATCCAGCACAACGGCCAGGCCCACTACGGCCAGCACCTGATCGCCACCTGCCTCGGCTGCAGCGACGACATCCTCTCCGTCGAGCGGATGTCCAAGTTCCTGCAGGTCATGGCCGACGACATCGACATGGTCCGCTACGGCGACCCCATCGTCGCCCGCTTCGGCGGCGGCATCGAGACCGGCATCTCCGGCGTGCAGCTGATCGAGACCTCCGCCATTGTGATCCACACGAACGACGCCCACCGCGACATGTACCTGGACGTCTTTAGCTGTAAAGAATTTGAAGAAGCGACCGTCAGGCGAGTCTTGGACGACTTCCTTTCCCCTTCCTCAGTGACCTGCGAGGTGTTCTACCGCAAATGAGAATCTATCCCCGCTCCCTGCCTGTGATCCCGGACGAGCCCCAGGCAGAGGACTTCCGCGTCATCGACGTGGACGACCACCGTGGTCAGGGCGTAGAGGTGCTGCGCGGCTACCGCGCCGGCGAGCTGCTGTTCCGCATGAACGGCGTGCTGCGCGACTACGTGACCCAGTTCACCCTGCAGGTCGGACCCAACCAGCACCTCGACGACCCCTACGTGGCCGGCAAGGTGCTGCACAGCTGCGACCCCAACTGCCGGCTCGACCCGTCGACACGCCGCTACCTCGCGGTGCGCGACATCGAGCCGGGCGAGCTGCTCACCATGGACTACGACCTCACCGAGGACTACCTGTTCAAGGCGTTCGAGTGTCGGTGCGGCGCGGACCGCTGTCGTGGCTACGTGGCCGGACGGCTGGCCGAGGTCCCGGCGACCGCTGGCGTCTAACACCCCTGAGCTGCAATTCCCCACAGAGTCACTGAGAGCACAGAGCAAGCCAGCACCGGGCGCCGCCCGACGCTGTGCTCTCTGTCCTCGGTGACTCTGTGGTTTTGTACGGTTGGTTTTGTCCAAGAACACGCGCGGCGCGGACAAAACTCAGCGCGTGCCTGCCCCGCAACGGCTGACTTACGCTTGGATTGCAGCCCCAGCGGGTTGTTTTGCACGCCGCTCCGGCAGAGTTTTGTCCCTTTCTGCGCTATCGATCCTTAGGGACAAAAGTCGCCGCCCATCTCGGGCTGGGGATGCTGCAACTCTTTTTCTGCTAGTGGTTTGCGATGACTGGCCCGCCTGACGCCGAACGACTATTGTCCACCTGTTGCGACAAAAGGGGACAAAACTCTTCGCCACTCACCGCTGCGGCGTTCTGGCCGGCGCGTACCGCGGGCGCAGATAGCGGCGGCTGAACTCTCAATTAGAAGCGGTCGGGTGGCCGGTTTCTACAAAGAAATCGGGCGAACCCACTGCCGCCTGTTCGCCGCGTGAACCGTGCGATCATCGCCTGGACGGCCGCCGGCCCACCGTCGGCAAGACAACCGCCACAGCCAGCATTAGGACCGCCCCTGGTTCGGGTGCGGTGGTCGACCTAGGCGAATCCCGATCGGTGGAGATCGTGCCGTAGCTCTCTCGCCACACGAGGTAATCCGCGGCGTCGTAGCCGCCGGACTCGTTGTCCCGCCACACGGTGTAGTCGGCCGCGTCGACAACGCCATCGGTGTTGAAGTCGCCTGGGATCTCGCCGACCGGCGGGTGGAACGCCCCGGAGCCGAAGCTGACCCCGACGGCGTCGCACCACACGGAGATCGCGTTCCAGCCGTCGATCGTCTGGCCCGCGGGCAGGTCGATCACCAGCGGCGGCTGCGTGCCGTCGAACTCCGAGCCGAGCAGCTGCGGGCCGATCTCCAGCCCGGCCGTAAAGTCGGCGGTCGTGTCCGCGGCGCCCAGGTAGAGGTAGACGCTGATGCCGCCGCCGTCGTACGTGAAGTGGTTGACCTGCAGGGTGTCCTCGTCCACCACCAGCACGGTGCCCGACACGTCGTGCGCCACGGTGCTCAGGTTGGCCAGCCAGCCAGGTCCGGGCTGCCCCTGGGCGGCCGGCGCCAGCAGCAGAGCGGCGCAGGAGGAGCCGACAAGTGTGAGCAAAAGGTTGCGGCGTTGCATGGTCGCCCCGTCGGTGCGAGTGGGTAGCACTACGGCCCATTGTAGCAGAGCCGTGAACCGACGGCGCAGGGCGGTTGATTCCCTTCCCCACGAGGGGGAGGGGACGAGGGGTCACCCCCAGGCCAGTTGGTGGCGGCCGCCGGCGAAGGTGAGGTCGACCGGCTCGGGGTCGACGGTGCAGATGGGGTTCGCCCGGACCGCGTCGACCAGGTCCTCGGTGACGTAGATCGTGCCCAGGTGCAGCGAGTTCGGGATGAACATCCAGCCGGCGTCGCCGTAGCGGTCGCGGATCTTCGTGACGAGCTCTTCTTCGTCGGCCAGGGTGGCGGGGATCTTGGCCCGCTCCATGTCGCCGGTGGTGTAGACGTTGATGAAGGTCTTGCTCTCGTCGATCGCGTCCCGCAGGCGGCGGGTGATGAAGTCCGCCAGGCCCACGCCGATGGCGTTGCCCTTGGACGCCTCGACCAGCCCGAGCGCGGCGATGATCTTGATCCTTGGCCGGTCCAGGTCCTCGCCGCCGCGGACGCCGCGGTAGCCGATCACGTTGGTGTCCATGCCGGTGCCGCTGTAGGTCTTGCCGATCTCGTCGACGATCAGCACGCCGATGTCGTCGACCGGCAGGCTCGGGAAGTACGTGCGGTGCTTCTCCAGCAGCTTTGGCTCGGTGGCGAGGATCTCATCGCCCGGCACGGCGTGGATCTCGGCCGTCCGGTCGAAGCCGTCCTCCAACAGCGCCAGGCCGGCCCAGATCTTGCCGCTATCGACCAGCTTCTGGCCCATCTCCAGCAGCATGTGCTTCATGTCGAACGAGTGCGCGGTGTGGAACGTCTGGGCCGATTTGATCTTGCCCATGCCGATCACCATCATCTTGGTCAGCCCGCTCTGCACCGGGCCGCTGAAGCAGGTGTGCAGCTTGACGCGGTTGAGCACCAGCACGCCGTCCGACTCGTAGCAGTGGCGGTCCATCCAGACGTCGCCGGTGCTCACCTCGCTCACCTTCACGCACTCCATGCTGGAGCGGATCGGCATGCCCATCGCCTGCTCGGTCATGCCGAGCGACTCCACCATCGCCTGCTGCCCCTCGGCGGTGGCGCCGTTGTGCGAGCCCATCGCCGGCACAATGAACGGGCTGGCGCCGTGGGCGCGGAGCCACTCGCCCGCCGCCCGGGTGATAGCGGCGATGTTGTCGATGCCGCGGCTGCCGGCCGTGATGGCCACCTCGCCCTGCGGCACGGCGTGCCCGGCGGCCAGCATCGCGTCGAGCTGCTGGTGGACCTCGGCGGCCGGGTCGGCCAGCGGGCAGGAGGCGAGCTGTTGATGAACCTTGTAGAGCTTCATGGCGTCAATTTGTTGAACTAGATGGTTCCCGAGTTATGGACTCTTGTGTGGCAGCGATACTCTGCCTGTCGGCGAACACGAAGAAGGCGGACGCTACTCCGGCGTGGCTCGCCAGCCACGTGTAGTAGCCCGCGCCGTAAGACTCATAGCCGCCGGTGAGAATAGGAAAGACTGCACCGCCGATCACTCCCAAGAACAAGACTCCTGTGACAAAGTTGGGGGCCGCAGACTTGTTGGTAGGAGATGAGGTTCCTGCCGCAATCAACGGGCTAATAAGCACGATCAGGTTGTTGACCCACAGCGGCCAGGCGATGACGACACACCAGAACATCGGCAGGTTCCATCTGCTTTCGAGTGCAGGTCCGTGGCTGCCGTAGACAGGCATCGCGAGGCTGACCAAGAAAGCGACCCACGACACGAGCAGAATCCCTTTCGCCAGACATCCTGTCGCCTCGCTCGGTGGTCGGCCACCTTCAGCTGCCATGTGTACTATCGGACCTGGGTCTGCAGCGGGAGTGGACGGTATCTGCTCGCCGCCGGGACTATAGAAAACGAGTCCCACGGGGTAGACTTATCTGCTTGCTTTCCATAGTACCAACCGCCCGGGCGGGTGTCTGTCGCCCTCCCGCGCAGCCGAGACTCACGATCGCGCGAGCCCGACCGATGACCCAGACCGCCACGCCCGACCGCACCGCCGAACTCGAGACCCTGCTCGCCGAGCGGATCCTCCTCCTGGACGGCGCCACCGGCACCCAGACCCAGGCCCTGGGCATCACCGAGGAGCAGGTGCGGGGCGAGCGGTTTGCCGATCACCACAAGGAGCTGAAGAACTTCGGCGACCTGATGTGCCTGACCCGGCCGGACGCGGTCGAGGAGATCCACCGGCGGTACCTGGCGGCGGGGTCCGACATCGTCGAGACCAACACCTTCGGCGCCAGCCCGATCGGCATGGCCGACTTCGAGTTTGGCGACCAGGCCGAGGGGCTCTGCCGCGAGATCAACACGGCCGCCATCCAGATCGCCAAGCAGATCTGCGGCGAGTTCACCGACAAGAACCCGGCTAAGCCGCGGTTCGTGGCCGGGTCGATCGGCCCGACCTCCAAGCAGATGGCCATCAGCACCAAGGTGGACGACCCCGCCTGGCGCGACGTGACGTTTGGCGAGATGGTCGACAGCTACTACGTGCAGGTCGCCGCCATGGTCGAGGCCGGCGTCGACATCCTGCTGGCCGAGACCGTCATCGACACGCTCAACCTCAAGGCGTGCCTGTTCGCGATGGACAACTACTTCCGCGACTCGGGCGCGCGGGTGCCGGTGATGATCAGCGGCACCTTCGACAAGGGCGGCGGCACGTTCGTCTCGGGCCAGTCGGTCGAGGCGTTCTGGAACTCCATCGCGCACTTCCCGGCGTTCTCGGTCGGGATGAACTGCGCGCTCGGCCCGGACATCATGCGGCCGCACCTGGAGGAGCTGCAGCGGGTGGCTACCGCGCCGATCAGCTGCCACCCCAACGCCGGCCTGCCCAACGAGATGGGCCAGTTCGACCTCGGCCCGGCCGCCATGGCCAAGATGGTGGGCGACTTCGCCGAGGAGGGCTGGGTGAACATCGTGGGCGGCTGCTGCGGCACCGGGCCGGACCACATCGCCGCGATCGCCGAGCGCGTCTCGAAGCTCAGGCCGCACAACCGCACCACGGTCGCGCCGCGGCTCCGCCTGGCCGGCACGCAGCCGATGGAGCTGCGCCCCGAGAGCAACTTCCTGATGATCGGCGAGCGCACCAACGTCACCGGCAGCAAGAAGTTCGCGCGGCTGATCAAGACCGAGAACTACGAGGAGGCGATCGAGGTCGCCCGCCAGCAGGTCGAGAACGGCGCCAATGTGATCGACGTCAACATGGACGAGGGCCTCCTGGACAGCGAGGCCGAGATACAGCGCTTCCTCCGGCTGATCGCCGGCGAGAGCGACATCGCCAAGGTCCCCGTGATGATCGACAGCAGCAAGTGGAGCGTGCTGGAGGCCGGCCTGCAGGTGGTGCAGGGCAAGGCGATCGTGAACTCCATCAGCCTGAAGGACGGCGAGGAGGAGTTCCTCCGCCGCGCGGGCCTGTGCCGCCAGTACGGGGCCGCCGCGGTGGTGATGGCCTTCGACGAGGAGGGCCAGGCCGCCGAGGCCGACGAGAAGGTGCGCATCTGTAAGCGGGCGTACGAGTTGCTGACCCGGCCCGTAGCGGAGGGCGGCGCCGGCTTCCCGGCCGAGGACATCATCTTCGACCCCAACATCCTCACCGTGGCGACCGGCATCGAGGAGCACAACCCGTACGCGGTGAACTTCATCGAGGCGACCCGCCGCATCAAGCAGGAGTGCCCCGGCGCGCGGGTCAGCGGCGGCGTGTCGAACATCTCGTTCAGCTTCCGCGGAAACGACCACGTCCGCGAGGCGATGCACAGCGTGTTTCTGTACCACGCTATTCAAGCCGGTCTGGACATGGGCATCGTCAACGCCGGCCAGCTGGTCGTGTACGACGAGATCGACCCGGAGCTGAAGGAGCTGGTGGAGGACGTGATCCTCAACCGCAACCCAGAGGCGACCGAGAAGCTCATCGACTTCGCCGAGCAGTTCAAGGGGCAGGGCGGCAAGCAGGCCGTGCAGGACGACGCCTGGCGTGAAGCCACGGTCGAAGAGCGGCTGCAGCACGCGCTGGTCAAGGGCATCGTCAAGCACATCGAAGAAGACACCGAGGAGGCCCGGCAGAAGTACCCGAAGTGCCTGGACATCATCGAGGGCCCGCTGATGGACGGCATGAGCACCGTCGGCGACCTGTTCGGCGCCGGCAAGATGTTTCTGCCGCAGGTGGTCAAGAGCGCCCGCGTGATGAAGAAGGCCGTGGCCTACCTGTTCCCGTTCATGGAGGCCGAGAAGGAGGCCGCCGGCACGGCCGGCACGTCCCGCGGCAAGGTGCTGATGGCCACCGTCAAGGGCGACGTGCACGACATCGGCAAGAACATCGTCGGGGTGGTGCTGGGCTGCAACAGTTTTGATGTTGTCGACCTCGGCGTGATGTGCCCGGCGGAGGAGATCCTGGAGGAGGCCGCCAAGGAGGGCGTGGACATCATCGGCCTGTCGGGCCTGATCACGCCCAGCCTGGACGAGATGGTGCACTTCGCCAAGGAGATGGAGCGGCTCGAACTCAACACGCCGCTGCTGATCGGCGGCGCCACGACCAGCGCCAAGCACACGGCCGTGAAGATTGCGCCGCACTACTCCGGCAGCGTGACGCACGTGCTGGACGCGTCGCGCAGCGTCGGCGTGGTGGAGAAGCTGCTCAACAAGGACAACCGCGCCGCGTTCGAGGAGGAGAACCGCCGGCTGCAGGCCGACCTGCAGGCCAGCTACAAGAAGCGATCGACCGCCAACCTGGTGTCCTACCAGCACGCGGTGGAGCACCGCTTCGGCACCGACTGGTCGGAGGTCGACATCCCGGAGCCGTCGTTCGTGGGCGTGAAGCGGCTGGAGGACTTCCCGCTGGAGAAGCTCCGCGAGTACATCGACTGGTCGCCGTTCTTCATGACCTGGGAGATGAAGGGCAAGTACCCCAAGATCTTCGACGACCCCAACCTGGGCGTCGAGGCCCGCAAGCTGTTCGACGACGCCCAGCGGCTGCTGGACCAGGTCATCAGCGAGAAGCTGTTCACGGCTAAGGGCGTGTACGGGTTCTTCCCGGCCAACTCCATCGGCGACGACATCGTCGTGTTCACCGACCAGGACGGCGCCGGCGAGCGCTGCCGCTTCCACACGCTGCGGCAGCAGTGGGAACGCAAGGGGCAGAAGGACTTCCGGGCGCTGGCGGACTACATCGCGCCGGTCGACTCCGGCCGGCTGGACCACATCGGCGCGTTCGCGGTGACCGCCGGCCTGGGCTGCGACGAGCTGGCCGCCCGCTTCAACCAGGACCACGACGACTACAACAGCATCATGGCCAAGGCGCTGGCCGACCGCCTGGCCGAGGCGTTCGCCGAGTGCCTGCACGCCCAGGCGCGGGCCGACTGGGGCTACGGCGAGCAGGAGGGCCTCAGCAACGAGGACCTGATTGCCGAGCGGTACCGCGGCATCCGCCCCGCGCCCGGCTACCCCGCGCAGCCGGACCACACCGAGAAACGCACGCTGTTCGATCTGCTCGACGCGGAGGCCGCCACCGGCATCACGCTTACCGAGCACTACGCCATGCACCCCGCGGCCAGCGTCAGCGGTCTGTACTTCGCGCACCCGGAGGCCCGCTACTTCGCCGTCGACCGCGTGACCAAGGACCAGGTGGAAGACTACGCCCGGCGGAAGGGCATGTCGGTCGCGGAGGTCGAGCGGTGGCTGAGCCCGAATCTGGGGTACGAGGTGTAAGCGGACCAGACGTGTAGGGTGCGTGCAATGCACCTGAACGCCGCGCTGTTGAGTTGGTGCATTGCATGCCCCCTACTGGCTCCTAGTCATTGCACAGTGCAACGACTCGGCCCGGACGCCTGCTGCGGCGTCGGGTGTTGCACGCGATCGCTTGCCTATGCCGCGTTTTGCAGCGAGGGCGGTTGCCGTTCCACGGCGTCACACCGCGATGCGCCCTCGGATTAGGACAAATCGTTGAACCGGGGGGATCAAGCTCCTAGGGTAGGGCCGAAGAACGAGTTCCCTACCGAAGTCTCCCCCAGGCGACAACGCATGTCTTTCCTAACCCGTGTGGCCGCCTTGACGGCGGTCGTTTCGCTGTTGGTGTCGAGCCTGTGTCTTGCCGAGCCCCTGCGGGTCGACATCAACAGCCAGAACCGCTCGGACATGCGGAGCACGGGGTGCGAGAACTGGCGCCCAACCAGCGACGAGCTGAGCCGGGCGTTTGGCGATATCAGGGTCACGCTGGCGGCGCCGGCCGCGGGTCAGGGCGTTGACTTGGTCGGCGCCAAGAGCCTGGTAGTCGACGGCTTGACCCTCGGCGCGGACGGCGCCCGGGTGCTGGGCGGCGGCGAGCCGGCGGTCTTGGAAGTGAAGATCGAGGGCCTGTCCGCGGGCAGTCACACGTTTGCCGGCTACCACCACGCGCCCAGCGGTGAGCCGGGCGAGTTCCGCGTGTCGGTGGCGGGGCAGGGGGCGGAGTCGCGGGTCGTGCCCACGACCAAGGCCACGCACGACGACGAACTCGCGGCGTCGTTCATTCGGTTCGAGGCCGCCGCGGGCAGCCCCGTGGTGATCCGCGTCACGGCGACCGAGGGCGACCGCGCGCTGCTGAACGGTTTCGAGCTGGACGCGCCCGACCCGACCAGGTCGGCCCGAGTCCCGACGCCGGCGCACCTGGAACGCCACGCCGTCGGCGACAACGGCGTGGTGCGGCTCTCGTGGCGGCCGGCGGACTCGGCCGTGGAGCACCACGTCTACTTGACCAAGGGCGCCAGCGCCGCCGAGGCGATCGCGGCGCTCGACGGCGCTGACACCGACTCGGAGTCCTACCTGGCCCACACCACCGGCGATGCTTGCACCGCGCCGATCAAGCGGAACGATTCGCTGGTCCACTACGCGTGGCGGGTCGACTCGATTGACTCCGACGGCCAGGTGACCACGGGCACGCCGTGGGTGTTCCGCGTCCGCCACCTGGCGTTCCCCACCGCCGAAGGCTGGGGCCGGTTTGCGATCGGCGGCCGCGGCGGCCGCGTGCTGCACGTCACGAACCTGAACGACACGGGCCCCGGGTCGCTCCGCGCAGCGGTCGAGGCGACCGGCCCTCGCACCGTGGTGTTTGACGTGTCGGGCCTAATCACGCTCGAGTCGCGTCTCACTTTCAGCGACGAGAACGAGTTCCTCACCGTGGCGGGCCAGACGGCGCCCGGCAAGGGGGTCTGCCTGCGCGGCCAGACGTTTGGCGGCAGCGGCGGGAACGACACCATCGTGCGGTTCGTACGGATGCGGATGGGCGACAAGCACGGCGGCCGCGACGGCATGGGGCTGGCCGCCAGCGACCACTGCATCGTGGACCACTGCTCGATCTCGTGGACCATCGACGAGGCGTTCAGCTCGCGGCAGGCCAAGAACATCACGCTGCAGCGGACGCTGATCTCCGAGGCGCTCAACCCGACCGGGCACGGCTACGCGGGCTCCATCAGCGGCGACGTCGGCAGCTTCCACCACAACCTGCTGGCCCACAACTGGGGACGCAACTGGTCGATCGCCAGCGGGCTGAACCAGGCGAACCGGCACGCGGGCAGGCTCGATATCCGCAATATGGTGGTCTACAACTTTGGCCGCCGCACCACCGACGGCGGCGGCGCCCAGGTGAACTTCGTGGGCAACTACTACAAGCCGGGGCCGGCCACGGAGATCTTCACCTACCTCAACCCGCAGTTCGAGCACCCCGCCTTCGGCCCGCAACAGTACTACGTCGAGGGGAACGTGATGGAGGGCGTGTCGGGGCCGGAGGGGCCGCTGCCGCCGTTCAAGGGTGTTGACCCCCGCGGCGAGCAGGACGCGCCGGTCACGGTGCCGGAGCCGTTCTTCCCTTCTTACGTGCAGACGCACACCGCCGAGGAGGCCTACGAGAACGTGCTGGCCGACGTCGGCTGCAACGTGCCGATGCTCGACGACCACGACAATCGCGTCATCCGCGAGACGCGCGAGGGGACCTTCACCTACACCGGCCGCCTGGGCAAGCCGGGCATCCCCGACAGCCAGGAAGACGTCGGCGGCTGGGAGGACTACCCGGAGACCCACCGCGCCGCGGACTGGGACGCCGACGCCGACGGCATGCCCGGCGCTTGGGAGGCCAAGCACGGCCTGGACCCCAACGACCCGGCCGACGGCGCGGTCGACTCCGATGGCGATGGCTACACCAACCTCGAGCGCTACCTCAACTGGCTGGCGGCCGGCAATACGCTTGCGCCGTAGAGGACACTACCGAGTAGGCACGTCCTCACGACCGACTTGCGGTTGGCGCGGGGAGTGCGGATCGCCGAGCCCGCCGGGGCTTCACCAATTCTTAATACATGGCACGCGCCGCTTCTATTGATCGGCGACGACGGCTGGTGTTCTAATCCCGGTGATCCTTACGCAGCTTCCTTGGGACGCTGCATCGAAGTGTCGGCGGCTCCCGTGAGGGGACCGAGGCTCATCCCCTACGCGCGCTGTCGAAGCCGCGACGCGCTGTTCGCTTCCCGGAACCGCAGCCCGCGCGGATTAACGTCGCGCGGCAGTCGTTGTCGCCGGGCTAGCGCCGCTGGCGCGGTTTGCTGACTCTTCGCAACCCACTCGCCCCGCACCCACTTGGTAGTCGCGATGCGCAACCCCGCTCGCTTCGGCGCCCGCCGCCGCGCTCTTCGGTTTGAGTTCCTGGAAGACCGCAAGCTGCTGGCGGTTGTGCCCGACGGGTTCACGGAGACCGCCGTCGCCACCGGGCTGACCAGCCCGATCACGATGGACATCGAGGCCGACGGGCGGATCTGGCTGGCGTACCAGGACGGGCGGATCGAGGTGATCGAGAACGACCAGCTGCTGCCGACCCCCGCCTTTCAGCTCGACGCCGACGGCTCCGGCGAGCGTGGCCTGCAGGGGATCGAGCTCGACCCCAACTTCGAGTCCAACCACTACCTGTACGTCTACTACACGGCCGCCTCGCCCGAGAGCCACAACCGGCTGAGCCGCCTGACGGTCGATCCGCTCACCGAGAACACCATCGTCCCGGGCAGCGAGGTGGTGCTGCTCGACCTGCCGTTCTTCTCGACGTTCCCCCAGAACCAGGACCCCATCTGGCACATGGGCGGGGCGATCCACTTCCTGCAGGACGGGACGATCGCGGTGCAGGTGGGCGACCACCTCAACAACAGTCAGGTGCAGGACCTCGACGAGCCGCTCGGCAAGGTGCTGCGCGTCAACCCCGACGGCACGCCCGCGGGGGACAACCCCTACTACAACGCGGCCGACGGAATCGGCTGGCGAGACTACGTCTGGTCCTCCGGGCTGCGGAACCCTTTCAGCGGCGACGTCGACCCCGCCACCGGTCGGTACTTCATCAACGACGTCGGTCAGGGCGCGTGGGAAGAGATCAACGACGCCACGCTGCCGGGCGCCAATTTCGGCTGGCCGACCACCGAGGGCGGTTTCGACCCGGGCGCCTTCCCGCAGTTCGACCAGCCATTCCACGCGTACAGCCACGCAGAGGACGTGGCCATCACCGGCGGCGCGTTCTACAGCCCGCAGATCGACCAGTTCCCCGTGGAGTACCAGGGCAAGTACTTCTACTCTCAGTTCGGGGCCGGCGCGATCAAGGTGATCGACCCGGACAACCCGGCCGACAACCAGACCTTCCTGACCAGCGCGGCGTTCCCGATGAATATCGAGTTCGCGGCGGATGGTTCGATGTACTACATCGCCCGCGGCGCCGGGGCGGGCGGCGCGCCCGGCATCGGGACCGGCCAGGTGCTCAAGGTGCAGTACGCGGCGTCGATCCCGCCGCAGATCGTGCAGCAGCCGGCGGACCTGCTCCGGTCGGTGGGCTACAGCGCCGCGTTCACGGCGAGTGCAGCCGGATCGACCCCGCTCTCCTACCAGTGGCAACGCGACTCGGGCGAGGGCTTCGCCGATATCCCGGGCGCGACCGGCGCCGAGCTGGCGCTCGCGTCTGTTGCGCTGGAGGACAGCGGCGCGTTGTTCCGCGTGGTCGTGACTAACGAGTTCGGAACGGCTACCAGCGACGCCGCGCTGCTAGAGGTCACCACCGACACGCCGCCGGTGCCGATGATCGAGCTACCGCTGGAAGGCGCTGTCTACCGGGCGGGCGATGTGATCACCTTCTCGGGCTCGGCGGCCGACGCGCAGGACGGCGAGCTGCCGCCCGCCCAGCTGACGTGGCAGGTCGACTTCCACCACGACGATCACCTGCACCCGTTCCTGCCGCCAACCTCGGGGCTGACCGGCGCCCAGTTCACCGTGCCCGTCAACAGCGAGACCGCCGCCAACGTGTGGTTCCGGATCCACCTTACCGCGACCGACTCGGCGGGCCTGACCACCGAGACCTCGCGCGACGTGTACCCGGTGGTCAGCGAGTTCACGCCCACCGCGAACGTCGACGGGGTGTCCATCGAGGTCGACGGCCAGCCCAAGGTGACGCCCATCAACATTCCTGGCGTGGTCAACGTCAACCGCACGCTCGGCGCCCCGGCGTTCGCCACCACGGGCGAGGGGCTGGTCTACTTCGACCAGTGGCTCGACGGCGAGGCCGAGCGGCAGCGCGTCATCGCGACGCCGGAGGACGACACCGCCTACGTCGCGCTCTACCGGACCTACGAGTTTGGCGAGCCGGTCTACGCCAGCGACCTGCCGCTGGCCGAAACGCCGAGCAACGGCTGGGGGCCCATCGAGCTGGACACCAGCAACGGCGAGGACGTTGGCGGGGACGGCAACCCGATAACGCTCAACGGGCAGGTCTACGCGAAGGGGCTGGGGGTGCACGCCTACTCCGAGGTGGCCTACGACCTGAACGGCGCCTTCCAGCGGTTTGTTTCCGACATCGGCGTCGACGACGAAAACGCCCCCAACGGGAGCGTCGTGTTCAGCGTGCTGGCCGACGGCCAGCAGGTGTTCACCAGCGGCTTGATGACCAACCAGTCGGAAACCCAGACGGTCGACCTGGACGTGAGCGGCGTGACGCGTCTGACGCTCATCGTCGAGGACGGCGGCAACGGCAACGGGTCGGACCACGCCGACTGGGCCGACGCGCGGTTCTTCAGCGTCGCCGCCACGCCGGTGGTGAGCGTCAACTTCCAGCTGGACGGCGTCCCGACCCCGGTGGGTTACCTGGCGGACGCCGGCGAAGTCTACGCCGACCGCGGCAACGGGTGGTCCTACGGCTGGCAGTCCGACCACACCGACGTGAGCCGCGATCGCGACGTCAACGCCGACCAGCGGCTGGATACGCTGCTCCACTTCCACGACGGCCAGGACTGGGAGATCGAGCTCCCCAACGGCGACTACCTGGTGACCGCGTCGATCGGCGACGCCGGGTTCCCAAGCGACCACACGCTCAACGTGGAGGGCGTCAACTACTGGACGCAGCAGCCACTCGCCGCCAACGAGTTCCTCTTCCAGTCGCAGGTTGTCACCGTGGCCGACGGCCGGCTGACCCTGGACAGCGGGCCCGCGCCCGACAAGGCGACCCGCATCAACTACCTGGAGATCAAGGCGGTGGAGGGGGGCGGGCAGCTGCTGCCGTTCGCCGCCGCGGACGTCGACCTCGACGGCCATCTAAACCTGGACGACGTGCTCGCCTTTGCGGCGGGCTGGGGGCTTGATGGATCCGCGCTGAGTCTGGAACAGCGAGTCGGGCAGGGCGACCTCGACTTCGACGGCGACACCGACAACGCGGACTGGGACCTTCTGGACGCCCGCTGGATCGCCGAAGGCAACGCGCCGCTGAGCCTTGCCGCGGTGCTGAACCCGATAGCGGGCGACTACAGCCGCGACGGCGTGGTCGACCCGGCGGACCATCAAGTGTGGCGGGCGTCGTACGGTTCGACCACCAGTCTCGCCGCCGACGGCAACGGCGACGGCAGGGTCGACGCGGCGGACTACACCGTGTGGCGCGACAATCTGGGCGCCTCGATCCCCTCCGCCCCAACTCAGGGAAGTGTTGAAGCGGCCGTCGAGCCGAGCCCGGTCCTGCTGGCTCTGACGGACCCCGCCCAGCCCGCGGCGTCGCGCGACGATAACGGCTCAACCTTGCCAGAACTACAGCCAGCCGTCAGTCGGTTCGACCCGTTTCTTGAGTTCGACCGACCACAGCGTCAGAGCGAATCGGCCGGCGAGGGTCTCGACCGGGCCGCCAGCCTCGACGCGGCTTACGGCGAACTCTCGCAGGACGAAACCGATGCCAGCGGCCTGCAGCTTCGCCCGGTGAGCGGCGTTGGCAGGCCGTTGTCGGCGTGGCGGTACAAATAGCTCAATCGACCCTTGGCGGGTCTGCTGCGCAGGTCAGTCGACCCAGTGCAGCACGTCCCGGGCGATGCACCAGCGGGGGCCGGTCTCGCGGGCGCCCTTGCCGAGGATCCACTTGTCGTAGAGCTGCTGGATGGTGCCGTCGGCCTGCTTGAGGCGGATCCAGCTGTTGAGGAACTCGCCCCACTCGGCGTCGCCCCGGGGGATGGCCCAGGCGAGCTGGCCCCGCACCTGGGGCGTGGGGATCGCGACGTCGAATCTTGGGTACAGGATCGTGTGGGCGTAGCCCCCCTCGGCGCTCATCACGATGCCGTCGAACGCGCCATCCTGGTCCTCGAAGAAATCGCGCGGCGACTCGACCACCGTGAGCTCGGCGCCCGGCAGCCTGCCACGCACGCTCTCGGCGACCCGCCGGCCGAGGATCGCCAAGCGAGCTGGCTGGGCGTTGGCGATGCCTTCCCAGGTCTCGAACTCGTCCCGCCGGTGATCCTCCACCACCACCGAGGCGGTGGCGGTCATGTAGGGAAGCGTGAACGAGCCGGTCGCGAGCCGCTTGGCATTGAGCAGCAGCCCGCCGATCGCCACGTCGATCTCGCCCTGCTGCAGCTGCTGGCTGCGGGTGCCGTACGCCCAGGGCACAAACTCCAAGCCGACGCCCAGCTCTTCGGCCAACGCGTGCATCAACGCCACGTCGAGCCCGACGAGCTGCTCGTCCTGATTGAAGAACGAGAACGGCGCCATGTTGGGGTGGTGCCCGACGCGGATCACGCCCGTTTCGAGCACCCGCGCTAGCCGCGGCGGGGTCGGGCCGGCCGGGGCAGTGTCCTCGGACGTCTGTGGGCGTTCGCTCAGCACCGCAGCGGTAACGCCAGAGGAGATCCGCATGTTAGTGAGCGTCTGCTGGGCCAGGTCGGCGTCGCCGATCAGCCTGCCGAAGCCGAGCCGCGCCAGCGGCACCGTGACCAGCAGCACGCCGCACACGGCCGCGAGCGAGACCATGCCCCGCCGCAGGCTGAACCGCAGGTTTCCGGTGGCGGCGCAGGTGGCGATCAGCGTGAACGTGAACAGGTTCATCACCGCCAGCAGCGTGGCGAACCAGCCGTTCACCACGCCGGTCACGACGTACAGCTGGTACATGTCTGACGGGATCCGCATCTGGTCGAGCAGGAACGGCAACGCCAGGTCCACGCCGCCGAACAGCGAGAGGATGCCCATCACCGAGAACATCGGGTAGTCCGAGGCCGCGACGTCGTTGCCGGTGTACCAGCCGGCGAACAGCACAAACGACAGCGTCAGCAGCTTGCCTAGGTTGGGGAAGTTGAACGAGATCGGGATCAGCACCTCGATGAAGTTGTCGGTGTCGGCGGTCCGCATCCCGCGCTCCTGGAACAGCAGCTTGCCCTGCTCGACCAGCAGCGGCAGCACGACGAACAGGTTGCCGGTCGCGAAGCCGGTAATCAGAGCCGCCCGCGCCGCCCGCAGCACCTCGCCGTACCGCAGCGGGGTCAGCACAGTCACGATGGCCGGCATCACGACGAACGTCAGCACCAGCGTCATCAGCACGAAGCTGCCCATGAACACCTGCAGCCGCCCGAACTCCTGCACGGTCATCGTGCCGGCGGCGCTGGCGGCGATGGCGAACAGGCCGTATGGCGCCAGCCGGATCACCATCACCGCGACCTTGGTCAGCGTGGTGGTCAGCACGTCCAGCATGTCCAGCAGGCCGCGTTTGCGGTCGCGCTCGACCGAGATCAACGCCACCCCGGTCACGACGCTGAACACCGCCACCGCGGGCACCACTGTTTGTGCCATCGCGCGGAATGGGTTGACCGGGATGTACAGCCCGACGAAGTCGAACTCCTTGACGTTGGTCAGGCTGGGGCTGAAGAAGGTCCCGGCCTCGATCCCCGGGAACGCCAGCGGCGTGAGGAACACAAAAAATAGCGCCAGCAGCCAGGACGCCAGCAGCACCACGCCGGCCGTCACCGCCAGACGCTTCGCCTTCGCCGCGTCGAGCGAGCCGATGCCGCCGATCAGCGACGCCACCATGTACGGCAGGATCGCCATCTGCAGCAGGCCGATGTAGACCCGCCCGATCAGACCCAACCAGGCGCAGCCCTCACCGAAGAACAGCCCACACAGCACGCCGGCCACCAGGCCGACCACGATCTTGGCGGAGAGGTTCAGACGAACAATCTTCTTGAGTCGGGGCATTTCGCAGAGGGAGGTTCATGGCGCGCCTGAATCAAAAAGGGGAGGTGTCGCTGGCGGCTCAGCCGGCGTTGGCCACAAGTCTTCGATGTCGAGCATCAAGCGTGGCGGCGGGGGCAGGCCGCAAGGGTGGGAAGACCCGATTGTCGCGTATCGACGCGGGTTTGTCAGCAGCGGCCGGACACGGGCAATCTGGTCGGGCGGACGCTAGCAACGCCGGGCCGGCTCAGCCGCCGGACGCCTTCACGCGGTAGCCCAGCGAGCGCAGCCGCTCGATGACCGCATCGCGGTGGTCGCCCTGCAGCACCAGCTCGCCGTCGCTGACGCCACCGCCCGCGCCCAGGTGGGTGCGCAGCCCGCTCAGCAACTCCTTCAGCTGCGGTGGATCCGCCCTCAGGCCGCTGACCACGGTTGACCACTTTCCGCGTCGCCGCTCGCGGCGGACCCGGAGGTCCTGCTCGCCGGGCGGAACTACCGGCGCCGCCCCCGCGGGCTCGGGCGGGCAGTCACAATGGCTCTGCTCGCGGCCGCAGCGGTCGCACAGCACCGGCCGCTCGAGCGGCGTTCCGTCAAAGAGTCCGGGCATAGTGGGCAGCAGGTTGGTTCAGAGGGCGGCGACCGACTACGGTCCTCCATCGATACGGAACGCCCCGCCGCCGAACACCAACGCGACCACCGCCAGCACGGCCGCCATCAGCGCCCAGGCGGCGAAGCTCAGCACCAGCAGGATCAGCCAGATCTGGAACAGCAGCCGCGCGATCGACCAGAACGGCACCTTGATGTCGACTACCCGCACGTCGCCGCCGAGGGTGACGTCGCGGGGACGCTCGATCGGCGCACGCGGCGACTCGAACGCGTTGGAACGCGTCGCCGCGGGCGGCGGCGGGGGAGGGGGCGCCGAGAGGTCCGGCGGGGCCTCTTCGGCGTCGGGCTCGGCCGCCGGCTGCGCGGCGCGGACAAACGGGTTAACCTGGGTGTCGCCGAACCCGGAAGACTGGGTCTCGTCGAGGGGGTCGTCGAGCGGGGCGAGCCGCGCCTCGGGCATCGGCGCGCCGGGCGGCGGCACCTGGATGTTGGCGCCGCACTTGGGACAGGGCAGCTCGAGGCCGCCCTGCGCGTCGCCCGCCTTGAAGCCGGCGCCGCACTGGCTGCACTGGAAGCGGATCGGCATGAGCGTGTGCCCTGGGGTGCGGTGGACTGCGCGACGGCCCGCCTGGTCGCGCTCCGTCGTCAGGGGGCCGCTTTTAGTCTACCCAGGATGTACTGCAGCACGCCATCGACCTGCAGCTCGACCGCAACGTCCATGTTGGGGCGGGCGCTGGTGACGTTGCGTCGGTCGAACACCGTGGCGCCGTGGGTCAGCTCGCCGGCGGTCTCGACGTCGCCGTGGAGCGGCTCGGTGGTGAACAGGTCCGGCCGCACCGCGGCCGTGACCGCCACCACGTCGTGCACGGCCAGCGCCTCGAGGCCGAGCACCTGACGCTGCATGCGGAACGCGTTTGGCAGGATCTTGGCGAGGAACCGCGCGGTGCGCGACTCGCTCTGCTTCAGCCGCTCCAGCACGTCCAGCTCCAGCATCACCTCGCTGCTCACGTCTACCGGGATCAGTGTTTTGGTGACCGGCGACTGGAAGACCTGCCGCGCGGACTCGGCGTCGCAGTAGATGTTGAACTCGGCGGCCGGCGTGATGTTGCCCGGCCCGGAGTGCGTGCCGCCGAGGATGATCAGGTGCCCGATCTCGGTGGCCAGGTCGGGCTCGGCCTTGAGCAGCGTGGCGATGTTGCTCAGCGGCCCGGTGGCGACCACCGTCACCTCGCCCGCTGCGCCGCGGATCTCGTCCGACAGCACCTTGATGCTGGGGTGCCGGTTGTGCAGCTCGGCGACCGGGAAGTCGACCCCGCAGAGCCCGTCCACGCCCATCAGGTGGCGGGCGTCGGTCCGCAGGAGCTGGTCCGCGGACGCGGCGCCGATGCGCGGCCAGCGGGGCGGGTCGACCTGCTCGATGATGGTCTGCACGTTGCGCGTCGCCTGCTTGGGGGCGACATTGCCCCCCGTGGCGGTGACCGCCAGCAGCTCGATCTGGGGTTCGGCCAACGCGACGCACAGCGCGATCGCGTCGTCGACGCCGGGGTCCATGTCAAGGATGACTTTGCGCGGCATGGATGCGAGAGGGGTTGGGAGACGCGTGCCGGAGCGGTACGATCGGGGGCGCTGCAACCAACATCCGCTGGCGCCGCTACCCTCTTTATGGTGGAAAGCCCGGCGTCAGGCAATCCAGAAACTCGTCGCGGCCGCTCGCCATGCCCTCTGCTGACTTCCTCGACACGCTGGGAACGGTCTCCGCCGGGGGCGACCTCACCATGCAGCAGATGGCCGACGCCATCGACCACATCATGCAGGGCGGCTGCAGCGAGGAGCAGATCGGCCTGCTGCTGACCGCGCTAGCGAACAAGGGCGAGACCGTCGACGAGGTGGCCGGCGCCGCTGCGGCGATGCGCCGCCACATGCGGCCCATCCAGACCTCGCGTACCGGGTTGGTGGACACCTGCGGAACCGGCGGCGGCGGGTCGCAGACGTTCAACGTCAGCACCACCGCGGCGATCGTGGCCGCCGCGGCCGGCGCGCCGGTCGCCAAGCACGGCAACCGCAGCATCACCAGCCGCAGCGGGTCGGCCGACGTGCTGGCCGAGCTGGGCGTCAACATCGAGGCCTCGGTCGACCAGGTCGAGCGCTGCCTGGACGAGCTGGGCATCTGCTTCTGCTTCGCCCCGCTGATGCACCCGGCCATGAAGCACGTGGGCGCGGTCCGCAAGAAGCTGGGCATCCGCACCATCTTCAACGTGCTGGGCCCGCTGGCCAACCCGGCGGGCGCCGAGCACCAGCTGCTGGGCGCCGGCCTGCCGCACCTGCGGCCGCTGCTGGCCGGCGCCATCCAGAAGCTCGGCACGAAGCAGACGCTGGTCGTGGCCGGCCGGGACGGCCTGGGCGATGTCAGCGTCACCGACACGACCGACGTCACCCGCGTCACGCCCGACGGGCTCGAGGAGTTCACCTGGTCGCCGGCCGACTTCGGCGTGCCGAACGGCCCGCTTGAGGAGCTGCTGATCGCGACCCCGGCGGAGAGCGCCGAGCGGATCCGTGGCGTGCTGGACGGGCGGCCCGGCGCCGCGCGGGGCATCGTCGTGCTGAACGCCGCCGCCGCATTGATGGTGGCCGGCAAGTCCGCGGCCCCACAGGAGGCCGCCCAGCGGGCGGCCGAGGCGATCGACTCGGGCGCGGCGAAGGAGCTGCTCGCCAAGCTGGGCGAGCTCTCGCACCGCGGCTAGGGCGATCGCGGACTTTCCGCTGCGTTGCGATCGGTTATCGCATTGTCGGGCGGTCCTGGCCGATAAACTCGGCGACCGTCTCGGCGCGTTGGGGCTCCTCGCCGCCGCCGAACATCTTGGCGAAGAAGCTCGGTTCTTCGCCGGCTTCTGCGGGCTTGCTGGAGCGGAACGGTCCGACCTTCATCTTGTCGATCGTGTTGTTCCAGGCGGTGCGGCCGCGCTGGAACGCGCCCTGCGTGGCCTGGGTCATGCGCGTCAGCGGGCCCGGCTTCGGGGGCCCGTCGGCCTCGGCCCCGCCGAACGGCTTCCAGTTGACCTTGGGCATCGAGATCTTGGGCCAGCCGACATCCACCAGCGGGGACGACATCAGCCAGCCGCCAGACTCCTGTTCGGCTTCGGTGGCGGTGGGCAGGCCGGCCGTTGGCGCGGCCGTCTGTGGCGGCGCCGCTTCCTGAGCGGACGCTTCGGGCGCACCCATCAGGGCGATGGATAATACGAACGCGGCCCGGCTGGCCGCCGTAATGCTTGGGTGACACATGGTCGGGGGTTCTCCCTGCAATGCGAAAATGCGCGGCGGAGTTTGCCAGAACCCACCGGCCGGGTCTATGGCAGTTGGCCTCGCGCCCGAGGAGCCCGCGATTGTGCGAATGCGGGCTAGTAGCGTAGAATGGCCGGATTAGCATAAAAAGCTTTGGTAGTAAGGGTTTGCGTGTCAGGAATCATCTCAGGAACAATTGGAATCGTTGGCGCCGGCAAGATGGCCACCGCCCTGGCGGAGGGGGCTGTAAGGTCCGGCGTGGCGAGTGAGGAGCAGCTGCTGGCCAGCGCCCGCACCGAGGACACCCTTGCGCAGCTCCGCCAACGGATCCCCGGCATCCGGACGACCACCTCCAACAGCGAAGTCGCTGAGCAGGCGGACCTGCTGATCCTGGGGGTGAAGCCACAGGTCATGGCCGCCGCGCTGGCGGATATCCGCGGCTCTGTCAGGCCGCAGACGCTTGTGGTCTCGATCGCGGCCGGGGTGACGCTCGAGCAGCTCGCCAAGCCGTTCAAACGCGGCACGCGCGTGGTCCGCGTGATGCCCAACACGCCCTGCCTGATCGGCAAGGGTGCCGCCGCGTTCAGCCTCGGCGAGCACGCCACCAAGGACGACGCCAAGCTGGTGGAGCTGCTCGTCTCGGCGGTGGGTGAAGGCTACGCCGTGCCCGAGTACCAGCTGGATGCGGTGACCGGGCTCTCCGGGTCGGGACCCGCGTACGTGTATACTGCCATCGAGGCGCTGACCGACGCGGCGGTCCGGGTCGGGCTGCCCCGTGCGGTCGCTTCCCAGCTCGCCGCTCGCACCGTGGCCGGCGCCGCGGAGATGGTGCTGTCTACCGGCAAGCACCCGGCCGTGCTGCGGGACGAGGTCACCAGCCCCGGGGGCACCACGGCCGCCGGCCTGGCGGCGCTCGAGGCCAACGGCTTCCGCCACGCGCTCGCCGAGGCCGTGTCGGCCGCCGAGAGCCGCTCCCGCGAGCTGGGCGAATCCAGCTAAGGAAACCCACCCGACCACACAACCCAGGCGGTCCCCCAGCCGAGGTTCCCCATGTCCATCTTGTGCCGCATCGACGACAAGAACATCCCGCTCTACCGCATCATGTGGGTGGCGGCGACGCCCCACTTCTGCGGCGAGGAGGACTGCATCCGCGAGGGCTGCTACGAGGTCCGCCTCGAGCACGACGAGACCATCTGGGCCAACCCCACCGAGCAGGGCGAGGTGCTCAAACGGCTCGAGGCCTGGCAGGGCGGCATGGGCATGTCCGAAGACGAGGACTGGTGAGCCCGACTCGCCAGCCAGCAATCCCAGTCTAAACGCAACAATTAACCTTCCGCCGCCTTCAGCAGGGGGCCCGGACGAATCATGCCAAGCGACTACGACGAAGACGACTTCGGCGACGACCCCTATTCCGACGATGAGGGCTACGGCGAAGAGGACGGCTTCTCGGAGGTCAACTTCGACGACGACGAGTCCGAGGACTACGGCGACGAGTGGTCCGACGAGGCGCTCGGCCTGAAGTCATCGGCCGATGACGAGGACAGCGAAGAAGAGCCTGCGGACGAGTCGGGCCCGGCATCGGGCGGCGCCGACCCGCTGGCGGAGACGCTCGCCGCGCTGCTCGGCGCCAGCGTCGCCCCGGCCGAGCCTACCCCGACCGACGATCAGCTCGCCTGGCGCGAGACCTACTACGTCCTGTTCCAGAAGAGCGAACGCCCCACGCTCACCCAGGTCGAAGCCGCCATCGGAGGCGCCGGCGGTCGGCTGGTCATGGAGAACCTGACCGCCAACGACGACGGCCACTTCCAGTCCGTGCTGATCCAGGCGCCCGAGGACAACGCCGCGCTGGAGGTTACCTACGAGGAGGGCGAAGCGGTCATGGCGCAGAGCGCCGAGCTCGCCAAGCAGCTCCAGAAGCAGCTCGACAGCTCCGTGTTGGCCGAGCTGCTGCGGTCCGACGCCAGACTCGACATCATGCACTTCGAGCGGATGGACGAGACCGCCACGTTCGACATGGGCGAGCCCGACGAGATCGCCCTGGAAGCCCTTAACCCCGCCACGCTGATCGGCGTGGTCGAGGCCCTCGCGGCCCTTACTGGCGGCGTGCCGATCGACCCCGCTACAGGCGAGGTTTTGCTCTAACGACGGGGGAAGGCGGATGGCGGAAGGGGGATCCGGTTCGCAGGCCCGCCAAGACCTGCGGGAAAGAACAAAACAACTTGCACTCCGCGTGATCAAGATGTGTGCGGCTCTGCTCGACGAGGTCGATCAGCTGCTGAGCATTTCCGTGGCTTCGATCAGAACAACCAAGCAGCGGCTGCAAAGCTAGTTGCAATTCTCCAATCCCCCCTCCACCATCCCCCTTCTAGACATGCTGGCCAAAGAGATTAAGCCCGGCACGATTGTCGTGCACAACGAATCCCCCTGCCTGATCGAGAGCGTGCAGGTGCAGTCCCCCTCGGCCCGGGGCGGCGCCACGCTCTACAAGTTCCGCGCCCGCAACCTGGTGACTAAGACCAAGGTCGACATCACGCTCAAGGGCACCGAGGGCCTGGACGACGCCGACTTCAAGAAGCGCGAGGTCAGCGTCATGTACCAGGACGCCGAGGCCCTGCACCTGATGGACACCGAGAACTACGAGCAGTACGCGCTGGCGCTCGAGGACGCCTCGAACGAGCTGCAGTACATGAAGGAGGGCCAGGACGGCGTGCTGGCGCTGATCTACAACGACGAGTGCGTCGGCATCAACATCCCGGCCACCGTCGAGCTGACCATCACCCAGTGCGACCCGGGCGTCAAAGGCAACTCGGCCACCGGCCGCACCAAGCCGCTGAACCTTGAAACCGGCCTGCAGATCCAGGGGCCGGAGTACCTGAAGGAGGGCGAGGTGGTGAAGGTCGACACACGCACCGGGGAGTTTCTGGGTCGCGCTTAATCCTCGCAAACCAAACTCATTCAGTTGCGAAGCAATTAACCAAAGGCATCAGGTCATTCGAAGGGATTGCTGTCGTCTTGGCCGACAAAAGGGTCGTCCCCGCCTCCGAACGGGTCACTACCGAACTCATCGGAACCGCTTGTGTACAAGCCTGACACTCGGTTTGACTGGTGGCCGCCGCGAAACACTTCCAGGTAGATATCTCTCTGCGATTCCCACGCCTGCTCAATCTCGGCCACTTCAGCTGACTCGAGCGTTGAGTGGTAGATCTCAACGCCCGTAAGGCTTGGCAGCGTGGCCAGCGAGCGGATATTGGCGGGCCCCAGATCGCCCTGCCGCATCGAGAGAAAATCAAGCTTGGGAAGGTTGTGCAGCGTCGCTAAGGTGCGGTTCGTGACCTGGTATTCGCCGAGGTCGAGGTCGTCCAACCACCGGAACCCCTGAATAAACCGTTCTAGTTTCTTCGGGCCGGCGGTCACGGTGCCAAGCCTTACGGCGTCGACAAAGTCATGAGCTGCCGAGAGCCGGTCAATCCTCTCGTCGGTCAGCACAACGTCCGCTAGGTCAAGGAAGTCTAGCTCGCCTGACCCGAACGCATCGATCGCTCCGCGGCCCTGCCAGCGGGCCACGCGGGCTGCGATGATCCACTGTGGTTGGCTGTAGTCGTGCTGCCACAGCTGCTCGGCTTTCGGTAGGCCGAGCAGCAGCTCAAAACGGGGACGGAAGCGGCGGCGGAATGCGGCGACCTCCTCTGTGTTGGTCAGGATGCTGACACGCACTGTCTTGAGCCGCGGCGATGAGAGCAAAGCTTCGAGGTCTTCGATCAGCACGTGAGGACTCGCGATGATCAGATGCTCCAGGCAGGGAAGCCGCGACAGCTCCCGCAGGTCTATCTCTTCATGCGCGGCGGGTGCATATGGTTGTGGCGGCAGCAGCGTGACGTCTCGGAGGTGCTCCAGCGATCGTAGCCCATCGAGGTTGCTTTGCGTTGGCAGTGCGTGCAGCCGAAGCGTGCGCAAGAATGGTAGGTCGCTCAACAGAGGCCACGAGTTGAGGTCCAGCCTTGAGTTATTCAGCGACAAGCGGTTAATGTGGTTACGCCACAGCGGCGTCTCGGGCGTGCCGATCAGTCGAGTGAGCCACGTCATGCTGTCGTGACCGCGCGGGCCGGGAAAGTAGCCGCCCGCTTTGACCTCTAGCAGGACCTGGTCCTCACGTTGGTAGAGCTGGATGTTCCACTGTCGCCACCCGAGCGTCAGGCCAACGAGCGCCGTCACGACGAGTAGGTCCGCAAGTCGGAACCGCCGCCACCGACGCACGCAGACCTCCGTCAGCTGCTTGGCGCCGAGTACAATCGCGGTGGCGACCGCCAGGTCGAGAAGCAACGCCGCCACAGACAACTCAACCTCGTCACCTCGCACCGGCCATGCATCCGGGATCGACCACGAGGCGAACAACCCGCCCGGGTAGAGCAGCAGCGGCGCGTTCGAGTCGTCGTGCTCTCGCCAGTTGTCCCCGCCGTACCCAATCGCCCGCCGGGCGTAGGGTAGGGGCCAGCCGTGCTCGTACTCTACAACGGACTTAGGAAGCTGGGAGTCCTCTGGTGACAGAGGGGGCAGGGACACAGCCGAGGCGCCGAGCAGAACCGCGGGCTGAGTCTCCAGGAGCGGCGGCGGACTGAAACCATAGCCATAGTCATGACAGCGCACGCCCGGAACGACGATTAGGACCATCGCTAGCAAGACTACCAGCGGCACGATCCGCGAAAGCCAGTGCTTGGGCAGAGAGAAGAACCCGCTTAGGTGGGACCGGGCTGATGACATGGATTCGTAGGCAACACGGTCATGCGGCACAATCTCGCCATTATTGCACCCGTGCGCAGCGGTCGCCAATCCGCGCACAAAAAAACCGCCGGCTTCCGCCGGCGGCTACGGATCGTAGGCTTGCTGCCAACAGCTAATAGCCAAACTACTTCTTCTTCGCCGTTTTCTTCTTAGCGGGCGATGTCTTCACGGCCTTTTTCTTGGCCGACTTGGCCGAGGTCGTCTTCTTTGTGACCTTCTTGGTCGCCGTCTTCTTGGCAGCCTTCTTCTTCGTCGACTTGGCAGTCGCCGCCTTCTTAGCGGCCTTCTTGGCCGTTTTCTTATTGGCGGTCTTCTTCGTGCCGCCGCTGAAGATCTTGTCCCAGTTGTCGGCGAACTTTTCGGTCGAACCGACGCGGATAACGCTCATTCTTTGCCTCTAGAAATTGGATTGAGTAACGAGTCGTTGGCCAATCGCCAACAGCCGAGAGCCAGCAGCGGGCGCTAGCCGTGCTGCAGCTTCTTGTACTTGAACCGCTTCGGCTCGTCGGGGTTGATGCCCAGGCGTTCGGCCTTCTGCTGCTCGTAGGCGTAGAAGTTGCCCTCGCACCAGTGCACGTAGCCATCGCCCTCGAAGGCGAGGATGTGGGTCGCCAGGCGGTCGAGGAACCAGCGGTCGTGGCTCACCACGATCGCGCAGCCGACGAAAGTGGCCACGGCCTCTTCCAGCGAGCGGAGCGTGTCGACGTCGAGGTCGTTCGTGGGTTCGTCGAGCATCAGCACGTTCGAGCCGCCGCGGAGCAGCTTGGCCAGCTGCACCCGGTTCCGCTCACCGCCCGACAGCACGCCGACCTTCTTCTGCTGGTCGGCCTTCTGGAAGTTGAACCGCGACACGTACGCGCGGCTGTTGACCTGCCGCTTGCCCATCTCGATCAGGTCCATGCCGCCGGAGATCTCTTCCCAGACGGTCGCCTCGGGGTCGAGCGTGTCGCGCGACTGGTCGACGTAGCCCAGCTCGACCGTGGGGCCGAAGATCAGCTCGCCGGAGGTCGGCTCCTCCTGCCCCATCAGCATCTTGAGCAGCGTGGTCTTGCCGGCGCCGTTGGGGCCGATGATCCCCACGATGCCGCCCGGCGGCAGGCGGAAGTTCACGTTCTCGAAGATCACGCGGTCGCCGAAGCACTTGGTCAGGTTGACCGCGTCGATCACCTGGTCGCCCAGCCGCGGGCCGGGCGGGATCTGGATCTCCAGCTCCTCCAGCCGCTCCTCGTACTCCTTGGCCGCCATCTCCTCGTAGTTCTTGATGCGGGCCTTGTTCTTGGTCTGCCGCCCCTTGGGGTTGGTGCGGATCCACTCCAGCTCCTTGGCCAGCGTCTTCTGGCGGGCGGACTTCTGCTTCTCTTGGGTCTCGAGCAGCTTGGCCTTCTTGTCGAGCCAGGCGGAGTAGTTCCCCTCGAACGGCAGGCAGCGGCCGTACTCGATCTCCAGGATCCACTGCGCCACGTTGTCGAGGAAGTACCGGTCGTGGGTGATGGCCACGATGGTGCCGTTGTACTGGGCCAGGTGGTGCTCCAGCCACAGGATGCTCTCGGCGTCCAGGTGGTTGGTCGGCTCGTCCAGGAGCAGCAGGTCGGGCTGCTCGAGCAGGATCTTGCAGAGCGCCACCCGGCGCTTCTCGCCGCCCGACAGCTTGGTGATGTCGGCGTCGCCGGGCGGTAGGTTGATCGCGTCCATCGCGATCTCGATCTGCCGGTCCAGCTCCCACAGGTTGCCGGCGTTGATCTCGTCGTCCAGCTGCGCCTGCCGGGCGCCGAGTTTGTCGTAGTCGGCGTCGGGCTCGGCGTAGAGCTCGCCGATCTTCTCGTACTCGGCCAGCACCTCGCGCTTGTGCGCGACGGCCTCCTCGACGTTGCCCTTCACGTCCTTGTCCGGGTTCAGGCGCGGCTCCTGCTCCAGCATGCCGACCGTGAAGCCCTCGGTCAGGGTCGCCTTGCCGTCGAACTCCTTGTCCAGGCCGGCCATGATCCGCAGCAGGGTCGACTTGCCGGCGCCGTTGCGGCCCAGCACGCCGATCTTGGCGCCGGGGTAGAACGCCAGGTCGATGTCCTTGAGGACCTCGCGCTGGCCGTGCTTCTTCGTGAGGCCGGAGATCTGGTAGATGTACTTCTGATTGGGCGGCATAGCGGGGGATCGACTCGGTTTGCCAAGGGTGGGGTCGTGCGGGCGAACCCGTCATTGTAAGGATCCCGGCCGGCAGGCAAAGGCCGCGGGCGGGGGGAATCTCGCTAACCAAGCTGAAAGGTCCCGATAGGCGGTCGGCCATCGGCTGTCGGCGGCTTTGCGGCAGCCCTCTAGGTGAGCTTTGCCCTGTCGACACTGGTCATTTCGGCCCGGTCATTGGTCATTCCCCCAAGCCCCGCCATACTGAACGACCCAACCCCGCGTCGTTCAGCCACCAGCCACTACCCACTAACCACCGCCTCCCATGCCCCTTTGGCAATACTACCTGTGGTCGCTGCTCCTGGTGAGCGTTTCCGGCGTCAGCTGGTTCGCGAATTTCTTCGGGTTGCCGGGCAATTGGATCGTGGTCGGCGGGGCGGCGCTCTTCGCCTACACGGTGACCGGCCCGGAAGGGCTTGGCGTGGGGATGAAGGGGGTGGTGCTCCTGGCCGTGCTGGCGGGCGTGGGCGAGCTGATCGAATTCGCCGCCAGCGCGATGGGCGCCGCCAAGCAGGGCGCCAGCAAACGCTCGGTCGCACTGGCGTGCGTCGGCGCGATGGTCGGCGGCGTGGCCGGGGTGGTGGTGGGCGTGCCGGTGCCGGTGATCGGCAGCATGGTCGCTGCCCTGTTCGGCAGCGCGGCGGGGGCGTTTGTCGGCGCCTACCTGGGGGAGAAGTGGGCCCGCGGTGCGGGCGCCCCCGGCCTGCCGGCGGGGCAGGGCGCCTTCTGGGGCCGCCTGTGGGGCACGGCCGGCAAGCTGATTGTGGGGGCCGCCATGCTGGTGGTGCTGGTGGTCGATCTATTCTTCGCCTGACCGCACCGGGTAGAATGGGGATAGCACCGGTAGCGGACAGATTACATTTGTCGGAGATCCCGGTGGAGAGCTTGTCACCGGCGCCGTCCGACGGATGTAATCCGTCGGCTACCTACCCAGCGCGAGCGCAGCAATGAAGCGCGACCCAGATCCCATCGCGTACAACCGGCGCCACAACTTCCGCCTGGCGTACGGCAAGCCGATCAAGACCGAGTGGGGCAAGATGCGTCCCCAGGACTTCGGAGTGATGGAGCTGCTCGACGAGGTCGACGCCGCGCTGCAGAAACGCTCTGACGCCGGCGCGTCGGCCACGCCGCTGCTGCTCCACCTGCGCGGGTTTTTCCACGCGATCCTGCAGGACCAGCCCCGCACCGGGCTGCGGCGTTGGCTCGACCTCCGCGGCGTGCAGCGGCCCGCTAGCCCGCTGGCGGTCTGGCTGCTCGGCCGGTGCTGCACCCCCAGCTCGACCAAACGGCTGGCCGAGCTGGCCGACCACCCGCTGCCAAGCACGTTCGCCAAGCACTACGCCCGCGAGCTCCGCCGGCTGCGGCTGTGGGACGCGCTCGACCGTGTGGCGGTCAAGTACCAGGTTGACTGGGCGGTGGCCCGCCAGGCGGAACGCCGCCCCAGCCAGCCGTTTGCCGACCGGCTGAAACGCTACGCAACGCACGTCGACCAGAGCCGCGCGGCCGCGGTCCCCGAGCGTTCCCGCATGCCGCTCTGGTTCAGCGCCGACTTCTGGCGCCGCACGCCCGGCAAGTCCGCCCAGGCGATCCGTCATGTGCTGGAGCACCTGCACCGCCTGGTGCACGGCGCGTAGCCACGCTCATGCCTGCTGTTTCCGGATCGTGTGGCGATAAGGTTTCACCACGAAGAGCACGAAGGACACGATGGGGTTTTTCGTGCTCATAGTGTCGTTTGTGGTTCACTCCTCTGCCCAGCACCAGAGGAGAGGCAGCAATTGATGTAGGCCGGAACAAGCGCCAGCGCTGTTCCGGCAACGCCGAGCCGCAATCGCCGGAACAGCGCTGGCGCTTGTTCCGGCCTACTCACTCTCGGGCTCAGGCGCGCGATTGTACCAATCGATCCACAATGCGTTTTGAAAGCCGCCGCCACCGACCCCGTAGGTCTGCATTTCAGTCCGAACTAACTCCCCCAACCTATTCTCGATTCGGTTTTGATTGGCGCTCAGCACCTTGGTGTCAACGTCGCCAATCCCGGGAAAGAGTGTTTCCACTTGCCGATCGAGGATGCGGGCATACGCCCCGCGACTGGACCCATCAATCCGTTCGTTGTCTAGCTTGTCAAATGCTACTGCGGCAGCCCAGGAAAGCTGCTCATCATCGGAGTCTAGCAGCTCGAGGAGTTGTGCCTCTGCCACTCCGAGGACAGAGGGGCTCAGGCAAGCGAGGGTTCGTACGAGGGCAAGCTGAACCTGTCGCGCCGCCTCGGGCGACTCGTCTGCTTTCAGCGAGTTTGGACCCCCGAAGAACCCGCCCTGCTCGGGGCGGGGTAGCACCTTGACTATCCTGCCGGCAAGGTCGTCGGTGGCCTTCTGCTTGGGGAACTCGGCGACGATCAGGCGCGCCAATCGCCTGACGTACGACGACTCGTGCAGCAGCAGCTCATAGACTGGCGCCGCGTAGCTGGATACTGCGAGGGCGTCGTGTTGAGCTGATTCGCGGATCGTGGCAAGGGCAGAGGTGACCACCGACGCATCATCGGATTGCAGCGCTTGGCTGAAGGTAACCGCGATGTTAGGTTCAGCAAGCGTTGGGTCCGCGTGGAAAATCGCCTGGAGGATGCCGTTCCGCAGGTCGGGGTTCGGCACGGCGAAGAGCTTGTGGAGATCGCCCAGCTTGTCCGGTGATGAGGGGTACACATTGCGGAGCAGGTGGCCGGCGAACACGCCGTAGTCGTTGGGCGCGTTGACACATTGCTTCGCGACCAGCGGGAACCAAGTTTCGTACGGAATGCCCCGGACGCCGGAAAACGCAGACTCGTAGGCCTTCCGCATCTCTGAAGTCAGCGGCGTTACCGGGACCGTGTCCAAAATGGCAAGGGTCGCCTCTTCGCCATGGCCGGCGTTGCCGAACGCGGCGAAAGCCTCGATCGCTTCGATCCGCTTCTCCTCGCTCAGCTCAGTCCGCCACTGGGTGTTCCAATCTTCGAAGCTGCGGCCGTTGTAGGTGAGCTTGCCCAGCGGCGGGCGGCCGGTTACCGGCGCCTCCGCGGCGGCGGGGATGGGGCTGTCGAGGATCTCCTCTCCCATTGGCAACCCGGGCGACGGTGCGGGGGTGTCGAGCAACTTCGGCGCGCTGCGTGGCTGCGGAGAGGGCGACGGACCGGGGTCGATTCCGTACGTGGGCTGATCCGACGGACCCGAGCGAGGGGCTTGATAGAGTCCACCGGCGGGCGGACTGCTACTGGGCACCGGCGGGCGACGCTGTGTCGCACCCGGCTCAGGGAGGGCATAGGGTTGGTAGTTGCCTGTCGGGTTCGAGGTCGGTTGCGGCCGGGTGGTTGGCATTGGCTCGAAGGGATCAACGTAGGGCTGATCGCGGGCGCCGCTGGTCGCCGGCTTGAGCTTCTTCAGCCGGTCCTGCTCTGCCTGCCAGGCATCGTTGGCGAACGCGATACGGCCCGTCACCAGCTTCAACGTCACTTTCGGCGCCGCGGACTCGGCACTGCCGCCGAACTCGCCCCCGTAGCCGCCGCCAAATCCTCCCTCTCCAAACCCGCGGCCACCCATCTCCCCGCCACCGAACCCGCGGCCTCCCATCTCGCCGCCAAATCCGCCGCGACCGCCACGGCCCCCGCCGAACTCGCCGCGGCCCCCGCGTCCTGCGAAGGGTTCTTCTGGTTCCTCGAGCGACGGCCGCAGCACGTAGAACTTCAGCGGGTTGAACTCGGCAAGGTCATCGCGGCGGAGGATCTCGGCAAGGCCGTCGAATCCGACGGTTGGCCAGGCGTGTAATCCGACTAAGATGTCGCCGTGGTGGATCAGCAAACGCGATCTGTCTTCTGGTAGGGCGCCCGGGCCCGCATAGGTTCCCTTGGAAACGAACACGCCGCCGTCAAACCCTCGCTCCTTGATGGCCGCGACTTGTTCGTCACTCAAGGGTGTGACCTCGATGTCGAGCATCTTGTACGCCAGGTCCGCCACCCGCTGGTCCTCTAGCGACAAAAAATGCGGGTTGCGCGGTGGTTGGTTTTCGGCCTTAACCGGCTTGGACGTTCCGATTTCGAATCCAACGCCAGGGCGCCCGTTCGTACCCGTGTGCTCTATCACCTCGGTCGCACCGCTGGACCGCTCATCCCTTTTCTTGGGTGGCTCTGCTTCCTGTAGTGGCTCTGCCGCCTCCGGCCCCTGCGAGAACGTGTACCCACACGCGCCCGTCAGGCCCAGGCCGACGACCAGCAGCGCCAACAGCAGCCTCTTCGACACGAGCATCGGTTCCTCCTCTAGTTGCAGGATGCGGCGGACCCGCCGCGTTAAGGGGTGAGACGCCATCCCGGTAGCCACCAGTCCCGGGGCGGCCAGCGCGGGCCGACCGGCCGAACTCTGCTCCGCCACGGTCACCAGCAGCTCGGCGTAAGAGCGAGGGTCCTCCGTCAGCCGGACCACCAACGCGTCGCAGCACTGCTCGCGGTCCGCCCGCAGCCAGCGGCTCACCAGCCACACGGCCGGGTGGAAGAACAGCAACGACTCGACGAGCCGCTGCAGCAGGTTCACCAGGTTGTCCCACCGCCGCGCGTGGGCCAGCTCGTGCAGCAGCACCATCTCGAGCTGATCGGAGGTCCAGCCGGTGGCTGCGGACGCGGGCAGCAGCACCAGCGGCCGCAGCACGCCTATCAGCACCGGCTGCGCGACGCGATCACTCAGGGCCAGCGCCACGCGGCCGCCGAGCCGCAGCTTGTTGGCCGCGGACAACAGCGCCTCGTGCAGCGGCCCAGTGGTCACCGGCTGGGCGCCGCGGCGCAGCCGCTCGACGCCGATCAGCCCGGTCGCCAGCAGCAGGAACGTAAGCGGTGCGCCGGCCAGCCACAGCCACGGCAGCCACTCCGCGGCTAGATCGAGCCACACGGTAAGCTGCTCGCTAGCCGTCGGCGCAGGAAGAATGAGTGTGACCTCGTTGGCGGTCGGCGGCGCCCAATCGACGCTGGAGTTTTCCAATGGAGGTGGACTCTCTACCTGCAGCGGAGTGACCGCCAGGTCGATTGTCGCTGTCGGTTCGGCCGCTGGTGCGCCGCTCAGCGGCGACGCGATCGGCGGAGCGGCCGCAGACATTACCGGCATCGCCGGCGCTGGTTGGTGTTGCCACAGGTAGGCGGCGATCGCGGCCGGCGCCGCTGCCAGCAGCGTGAACGCCAAGAGCGAAACGCCGTAACGGGCCTGAGGGCTGGCGCTCCGCAGGACCGCTCGGGCGAGCAGCGTGGCGAGCGCTACGCCGCCTCCGATCCACAGGAAGTGGATCATGGTCCAGCCAGCCAAGCGCCACAGGGGATCGTAGATCATGACTGCTTACCCCGCTTCTTGGGCCCTGGTTGAGGGCCGGACACCAACCTTTTCAGCTCCGCCAGCTCCGACTGGTCGAGCTGCTTGCTCTCGACCAGGTGGGCCACCAGCCGCTCGGCCGAGCCGTCGAACAGGCCGTCGACCAGCTTGCCGACCAGCGAGTTGGCGGTCGACTCCCGCGTGACCGCGGCCGACCAGATGTAGCCGCGGCCCTCGCTGGCCCGCTTCACCAGCTTCTTGTCGAGCATCACCTTCAGCATGGTCGCCACGGTGGTGGTCGCGACGTCGCGCTGAGTGCGGAGCGCGTCGCAGATGGCGCCCAGCGGGCTGGGGCCTTGGTCCCACAGCACGCGGAGGATCTCCAGCTCGCCGTCGGTCGGGTGGGGGGAGCGTGGTCGGGGCATAGCGCGGCCGTTGGCGGGGTTGCGGTTGTCTGCTGCGAATTCTAAAGAATTAGAATAGCGTGTGTCAAGAAAAAAACTGCTGGGAAGATCCAAACGGGAATGCGTGGCCGCGATCTGTACGAAGGAGCCTACAACCCGCGGCGGCAGCCGTGGGTTGGGAGTGAGTATCCCAGTCGCGACTCCCCTGTCCGTGACCTGGTATCTTCGTGCCGTTGTGGTTTGATTCTTCCCTCCCCGTTCCCCGTCGCCGGTACGCCTGATGCCCATTAGAATGCCACGACGACGATTCTGGGCGGGCCTCGCCCGGCGGCTGGCCCTGTACTACTTGCTGATCCTGCTCACTATGACCTTCATCGAACGCTGGCTGGTCTACCCCGCGCCGGGGGCGCACGAGGGGGACTGGGCGCCGCCGCACCTGGAGTTTGAGGACGCGCACTTTGCATCGGCCGACGGCACGCCGCTGCACGGCTGGTTCTTCGCCCACCCCAGTCCCCACCGGACCGTCCTGTACCTGCACGGCAACGGTGTGCACGTGGCCGACATCGGCGACCTGATGCCGGTGATCGCCAACCACCTGCAGGCGGACGTGCTGGTGTTCGACTACCGCGGCTACGGCAAGAGCGGCGGCAAGCCGATCGAGCCGCGTGTCATCGAGGACGGGCTGGCGGCCTCCGCCTGGCTCGCCGATCGGACCGGCTCGCCGGTCGGCCGGCAGGTGCTGATCGGCCGCTCCATCGGCGCCGGCGTCGCGGTGGCGATGGCCGAGCGGCAGGGCGCGGGCGCGGTAGTCGCGCAGTGCGCGTTCGCCCGGCTGACCGACCCGGCCGCCGACGCGTTCCCCTGGCTGCCGGTGCGGCTCTTGATGCGGAACCGCTACCCGTCGGTCGACCGGATCCAGAATTACCCCGGCCCGCTGTTCAGCTGCCACGGAACCGAGGACCGGGTGGTCGCCTTCGAGCAGGGCCGGCAGCTGTTCGAGGCCGCGCCGACCGATCAGAAGCGTTTCCTCACCTTCGAAGGCATGGGCCACAACGAGCCGCTGCCCCGCGCGTACTGGCAGGAGCTAGCCGCGTTTCTGGACGAGGTCGGCGCCTAGGCCGCCCCGTTCGGCGTCGCTCGGGTGGAGGAAACCGAGATGATGGGCGGCGTGTGCGGCGTGGAACCGGTGGAACCCCTCGTTGGTCATGGCACCGAACCCGGGGTGCGGGTGCATCGGGTGATCGGAGGCGAGGAACGCCGCCACGCACTCTTGAAAACGGTCTACCTCCTGAGCGTCGTCAAGGTTGGCCGGCGGAACGAACATCCCCGCCGTGCGGATCCCCTGCGGCGAATTGCCCGCCAGCAACATGGGCAGCGCGAACCGCCGGAGCAGCGGGCGAAGCGGGTAGCCAAGGACCGACATCCATCCGGGGTAGCCCTGCATGTTGCTCTCGATCGTCAGCCGCATATGCCGGCAGACCTGCCCAAGCGTCCAGTTGCCCGCCTGGGTGTAGCCGCTCTCCAGCAGTGACCGCGCCTCCCCGACCGCATCGCCCAGGCGTTCGAAGTTCAAGTCGCGACGCATCGGTTGGCGGCTCCGGAGGGGGCGGTCGGCGGGCAGTCAAGAATAGACAGGCCCTGGCGGTCAGTCCAGGCGACGCCTAGCGGCTTCTCAAGTCAAGCGACGGCGCAACGTGATTCGTCGGGCAGTGTACCGGACAGCCAAAGCGATCAGGCCCACCAATGCCACCAGGACGCCTAAACCCGCGATCATCAACTTCGTCACAGGATGTATGGGACTCCAATCAAATCGACTTACCTTGAACGACGGCGTGCCGGAGTACTTCTCGGCAAACTGGGCGTCGAGGTCTTTTCCAAGCGAGATCCACGCCGCTTCATCAGACGCAGTCTGACGCTGCAGGTCCTTCCCCTGCTCAATCTCGCGTTTCAGTTCGGATTCGACCTCGGAGAAGTCCGTGCCGAGTTGCATCTCCAATGCCTGTTGGGCTTTCTCCCTGTAGGCGATTGATGCGTCTGGATCGTGGACCTCGTACGACGCCCTTAGGTATGCGCGTGCAGCCAGGTGCTTCGAGTCATTGTCGTCGTGGTCTGCAAGCAAGAGGTCCCCTAGCGCTTCGAGCAGTATCGGCGAACCTTCCTGGCCGAAACGCATCATCCCCATCACGCCCTTTGCTGCGTCTTGAGCGAGTGTAGCAGAGGGTCTCTTGCTTGATTCACGCACAGCAAGGACGAAGGCGTAGAAGCCTGCATCGGCGACGGCGTGATCTTTGTCTAACGGGAGTTGCGTGTCTTGACGACGCGACTCGATCACGTATTCGACCAGCAGCTTCTGGTAGACCTCTCGCCCGAAGTGGGCTTCGGGGTTGATGTCGATTGCGTTGCTGATGTGCGTCAGGCCTTCCTCAAGCTGGCCCGCGTGGATGAGGAAAGTGCCCAGGTTGGCTTCTGACTCGTAGCGGTGCTCGTCCGGCCACCGCTGGATCTTCTCACGGATGGCGTCGATCGCCTTGTCGTGCTGCCCGAGCTTGTCGTAGGCCACGGCGATGTCGTCGTAGTCGATCGGGCGGCGATGGTCGGCTGGGATTGCGCTCCGGTCAGCGATCCGCCACTTGTAATAGGCGTCTGAGTGGCGGACGAAGTAGCCCGCGATGAGCTCGTGGGCGCCCGGGAACCGTTGCCGCTCCATCGCGAGCGTGTCGCTATCCCAGAGGCATGCGGAACAGTGTCCCCCGGCCATCATGCTGGCGGAAGCGGTGATGAGCAGGAGTCGGTTCACGTTCTGATGCCGGTGGACGTGGTTGTTGGTGGATAGGTCTCGTGGCCGACGACTAGTGTCCCGCTGGCTAGGATACCTCTTCTGGTCTGACTGCGGCGTCTATTGTTGGAACATTGAAACATTGGAACATTGGTGCTCCGCGCTTGCCGATCGGCCAGGACATCGAAGCCCCTGCTGCCAGCGCGTGCAGCAGGGCGACCGCGGAGTCGCCAGGCGAGCGGCCGCAGCCCGCCCGTAGAAAAATCGCATCCCCACGGTTGGTGGGTTTCCAAGAGTCCGATTTGTTTTGTCCAAAAACACACGCGGAGGGGACAAAATTCGGGACACAATTTCCCCCTCAAACCACTGTCAACGCTTCTATAGCAGTGTTTCCTGTGTATGAGGCGGAAGGTGGCTGCGGGGGTTTTGTCCGTTTTTGTCGCCAAGAGGACAAAACCGTTAACCCCCGCGATGCGAGATCCGTAGATTGGGCTGCGCCCGACGAGTTTCCAACCGCCACGACGGCCGTCAGGCACAGCCTGACCTGCCGCTCTACATAACTGCGCAACGCCAACTCGCGGCTCGCGCTGCAAAGAACGCGCCGCCTACGTAGGCATGTCGCCGAACCAGCATTAGACCATGGGGAGTGGCCTGTTTTCTACAAGAAACGCTCACCTGGGTGCGAAGTGCTGGCCGGCAAGCGAGACTCGCTCGAACCTGCCGGAAAAGATGGGCACGTTCAGATCACCACAAAGGACACGAAGGGCACAAAGGAAGGTAGACCGACTCCCTTTGTGCTCTTTGCGTCCTTCGTGGTTCAGACCTCCGCTCTTTCGCCTGCCGGAACGGCGCTGAGGGTTGTTCCGGCCTACGACGGCGATTCTCCCGAGACCAGCCTCTGCTGCGCCGCTAGGACGCCCCGCTAGGCGTCGATCAGCGACTCGGGCGCCTCGCGGAGGAACAGGTAGACCATCACCGCGCTGCCAACCAGGTCCATGGTCAGCAGCCGCAGCGCCATCATCTGGCCGACCTGGCTGGACAGGTACACGTACGTGGCCGAGGTGACCAGCGCCACGCCGACGGTGAACGTGAACGACACGCTCAGCCGGTAGGTCTGGTTGTGGTTGGCGCCGCGGAACTCGCGGAAGAACTGGAACACCATCGCCAGGAAGATGAACGACCCGATGATGTCCCAGTCGGTCGACAACGCCGGCAGGGCGATGAACGCGTCGTACAGGCCGTGCAGGATGGCCGCCACGCAGAACACGGCGACCGCCTCGGGGCCGAGCGACTTGGGGTGCCAGCACGCGCGGCAAACCGACAGGCCGACCAGCCCGGTGAGCGACATGTGCATGAAGTTGGCGGTGGTGAGCCGGCCGATGCTGCTTGTGCCCAGGTCGCCGCCGAAGTAGCCGATATTCTCGACAATCGCGAAGCCCAGGCCCACGCACGCGCACACGAACAACGCCTGCAGTTCCGACCGCTTGTACACCAGCACCGGGATGACCGGCAGCATCAGGATGAGCTTGGCGAGTTCCTCGCGGAGGCCCACGCCCAGGATGTAGTACTTGAGCCCGGGCAGCAACTCGTTGCTCGCCTCCAGGCCCCAGCCGTACTCCTGGTAGTAGATGAAGAAGTGGGTCAGCGGGATGCTGCAGGCGCCGAGCGCCACCGCCACAATGCACAGCAGCCACGACACGCCCCCCTCGCGGAACCGCCCCGCGTGGAGCAGGAACGCCAGCCAGCACAGCCCGGTGAAGCCGGCCAGCACGGCGGGGCCGGTCTCAAGGCGGTGGACCAGGGTGTGCGGGCTGAGCCTGAGCACGGTGAGCCAGTCGCCCCGCTCGGCGGCCCGGCTTGCGATCGCGTAGTACGGGATCAGCGATCGGTAGTCGGGCGAGCCGGCGAGTTCGGTCAGCTCGTCCCAGCGGTCATTGGCGATGAGCTCGTCCACCAGCATCTGGCGGGCCGGCTCGGCGTTCGGCAGGCCGCCCTCCACTCGCAGCGCGTCATACGCCTCCTGGGGGTCGGTCGCTTCGGGGAGGCTGAGGGCGAGGGCGTAGTTAGCGTACGGGACGGGTGGACGCACGGCCGCTATCCGGCGGAGATCGGGAGTGGGTTCTTTGTCGGCGATGCTGAGGGCGAGCTCGTTGCCGACATCAGCGGCCTCCTGCCCCCAGGCGCCCGCGGCCGTGTCGAATAGGTCGGCGGGCGGGGGCGGGTCGTACACGGCGCCGATCATCCAGGCAGAGTGCAGGATGTCGTAGTAGCTGAGATTGGGCTCCGCTAGCATCTGCCGCACGGCGGCCCAGGGGTCCTGCGGGGAGCTGCTCGCCTGCAGGAGGGCACGGACCATGGGGTCGCCGGCCCGTTCCCCAGGCAGCCACCGGACCAGCAGGCTAACGACGAAACCGGCGGCCACGATGCCGATCGCGACACGCCACAGGAAGCCCGGGTCGTGGGAGCGGCGGGCGAGATTGTCGGGCCAGGGCATAGGGGGCGATCAGGTGGGACGGCGAGCCGAAGCAAGACAAAACCACCGCTCGCGGCCGCCCGCCTGCCTGCGATTCTGGACCCGCTGGAATTCTGTTACGATGAAACCGCCCGCCGATTCTACCTTCAGGGACGCCCGCATGCCACGCGAACGGATTCTCAGCAGCGAAGACCAATCCCAGCCGACCCCCCCGCCCGCGCCTGCCAACATGCTGGAGTCGCGCGAGGAGGATCCCGCGCTGCGCCCGAAGCACATGAAGGAGATGATCGGGCAGCGGTCCGTCTACGAGCGGATCCGTGTCGCGGTGGACGCGGCGATGATGCGCGGCGAGCCGCTGGGTCACATCCTGCTGGACGGCCCGCCCGGTCTGGGCAAGACCACGTTCGCAACCTGCATCCCGCGGGACCTGGGCGTGGAGCTGCAGATCGCCAGCGGCGCGGCACTCGCCGCTCCCAAAGACCTGCTGCCCTACCTGACCAACGCGCAGGAGGGGAGTGTGCTGTTCATCGACGAGATCCACCGGCTGCCCAAAGCGGTGGAGGAGTTCATGTACCCGGCGATGGAGGACTTCCGCATCGACATCACGCTGGGCGAGGGGGTCAACGCCCGCACCGTGAACATGAACCTGCGTCCGTTCACGATGATCGGCGCCACCACGCGGACCGGGCTGCTGTCGGCGCCGCTGCGGGACCGGTTCCAGATCCGCGAGCACCTGGAGTTCTACACCGACGAAGAGCTGACCACGATCGTGCTCCGCAACGCGGCGATCCTCAAGTGCCCGGTCGAGGAGGCCGCCGCGCGGAAGATCGCCGGCTGCAGCCGCGGCACGCCGCGGGTCGTGAACAACCGGCTGCGGTGGGTACGGGACTTCGCCACCAGCCGCGCCGACGGCGAGGTGACGCTGGAGGTGGCGGAGAAGGCGTTGGCGATGTCGGGCGTCGACTCGCTCGGCCTCGACCGGCAGGACCGCAGCTACTTGGAGACCATCCTGCGGGTGTTCAACGGCGGCCCCGCCGGCGTGGACGCCATCGCCCACACGCTCAACACCGCGCCGGACACGCTGACCGACGAGGTCGAGCCGTTCCTGCTGCGCGAGGGCCTGGTGGTGCGGACCTCCCGCGGCCGCAAGATTACCAACCGCGGCTACGAGCACCTGGGCGAAACCCCGCCCGAGGCGCCGGCCGGCCGCAGCAGCGAGGAGCTGCCGCTGTTTGAGTAGCCGCCGCTCCGGCTAGGTAGCCGACGGATTACATCCGTCGGAGAACCCGGGGATCGGGCGTGGAGTACAGGACGGCGAACCCTGGGGCCTCCGACGGCCGTAGGCCCTCGGCTGCCGGGTGAAGGAGTCGCAACACGTTTCATTTGCTAAACCGATTGAGATCCTGACCGCCTGTGCAATCGTTCCTGCTGATGTTCGGCGTCGCGGCTTGCGCGACGGCGGTGATCTGGATCAAGAAGAGCGACGTTGACCCGGTGCTGCTGTCGGGGCTGCGGCTGTTGGTGGCCGCGGTGGCGCTGACGCCGCTGTTCGCGCGGGACTGGCTGCGGTGGCGGGCCGAGGTGACGCCGCGGCACTTCCGCGACGCGGCCATCCCCGGTGTGATGCTGGCCCTGCACTTCATCACGTGGATCATCGGCGTGCGGATGACGTCGGTGGTAAACTCGACGCTGCTGGTGAACCTCACGCCGATCGTGATGCCGCTGATGCTGATCCGGCTGACCGGCGAGTACCCGACCCGGCGGGAGCTGCTCGCCACGGTGATCGCCGGCGCGGGGCTCGCCATACTGTTCGTGGCGGACTTCAACGCGAGCTGGGAGCACTTCAAGGGCGACTTGGTCTGCATGGGGTCGATGCTGCTTCTGGCGTTGTACCTGACGCTCGGCCGCCGGTACCGGCACCACCCAACCGTCTGGCTGTACCTGGTTCCGCTGTACTACACGGCCGCGGCGCTGGCGTTCGCGCTGACGCCGCTGCTGTCGGAGGACACGTCGGTCGACTGGCGGCGCGAGTGGCCGTGGGTGCTCGCGCTGGGGCTGATCCCAACCGTGCTGGGGCACTCGCTGTTGAACAACGCGATGCGGCACTTCCGCGGCCAGGTGGTGGGGCTGGCCAGCATGATGCAGTTCGTGATCGCCGGCGCGCTGGGCTACCTGCTGCTGCCCGAAGAGGCGCCCGCCTGGTCGTTCTACCCGGCGAGCGTGCTGATTGTGATTGCGGGCGTTATTGTGGTGCGGCGGCCGTCGTCGCGGGCCGTCGCGCATCCCGACGCCACAGCCACAGGAACAGCGCCGCCAGCGGCAGGCACGCCCACTGGTAGCCGGTGAGTCCCAGCCACAGGCGGGCCTCCGGGCGGATGAACTCGGTCGCGAAGCGGTACGCCAGGTAGGTCAGGATGTAGAGCTTCACCAACTGGCCGGGGAACATGCCACGGCGGCGCATCGCGACCAACGCTAGGAAGCAGGCGAAATGGAACGCCGCCTCGTAGAGCTGCGTGGGATGACGCGGCTCGGGGCCCTGCGCCGGGAACACCACGCCCCAGGGCAGGTCGGTGGGCACGCCGAAGCAGCAGCCCGCGCGGAAGCACGCCAATCGGCCGATCGCCACGGCCAACGCCACCGGCGCGGCGAACGAGTCGCCGGTCTTGACCCGGATACCGAACGCCCACTTGGCCGCCTCGACCCCCATGTAGCCGCCGATCAGCCCGAACAGGATGGTCTTGCCGTCAGCGAACCAGGCCATGCCGCTGGCCAGGCCAGCGGGGTCGCTCAGCACGAAGGGGAGCTTGGCGGTGATCATCGCGCCGCAGAACGCGCCCACGCCGATCGCCAGCCGCTCCTCCCGCGAGAGCGGCAGCGCCGACTGCGACCGCCGCAGCAACGCGCCGCACGCGACGACCGCCGCGAGCATGATCAGGGCGTAGATGGGATCGAACGCTGCGAGCATGGACCACGTTGCAGCTTGCTAGTGCGGATCGCGGGAGTCGGATTCAACGGAATTGGAGGAGGCGTGTTCCTGCCACCACGTTGGGAGTCGCGGGTTGATGAACTTCCAGCCCACGCCATGGTACGAAGGTCGAAGCATTTCAATTGCTATGACAATCGTCATGCACGCGAGAGAGGCATTGGCGACGGTCAATAGGCTGACAGCTCGGTACCTAAATGCAGCAGTGCAGAAGGCGACAAACACCACAGCCCACATGAGTTCTAGTGGGCGACTAACACGAAACACATTGCAGAACAAGAAGAACGCGAGTAGCGGCATGCCGATGGCCAGCACCAACTCTTCCACGGGCTCGTGCATCGAAAAGATCGCTGGCGCCGCCAACACACCAAGCAACCCAAGGATGAGCACAAGCCCATCTGTCGCTGAGATGCGGAAGCCTGGGGAGAACTCGCGAGGTCTCAATCTCGTTGCTCCCGTGGCTTGAGCTCTGTCACGCCGCTTCAGCCCCCCCCAGCGGTCGCGAACTCCAACGCGGTCCACTCCTGGCGGGGGGGGGTGTTCGGTGGCTTCCGCTGGTTAGAACCCCCGTGCGGCCTTCACGTCCTCGAAGTCGCGGAGGTGGTACTCGATGCCGGCGGCGTCGAGCATTCCGCAGAGCGACCGGCAAGCGACGCCGAAGCCGTCGGGTCCGCTGAACCCGCCAAACTGGCCGCCCCCCTTCAGGTGCGGCTCGAGGTCGAGGAACACGCCGGGGATCCCGCGGCGTTTGAGCTTCTTCTCCAGCTTGGGGATCATCTCGCGGAAGTCGCGGAAGATCAGCTCGTGGGCGCTGTCGCCGATGTCGGCGGGGACGAAGTTTTTGAGCTTGTCCTCGTGCACGTGGCCGCCGCGGGTCAGGCTCGGGTCGCGGTAGTCCTTGATGTGCATCCAGCCCAGGCTGGGCTTCATCTCGACGTACTGGGCGTAGCACTCGATGTTCGAGTACCCCTGGCTGATCAGGTTGCCGCCGTCGAAGATCGTGACCAGCGCCGGGTGGTCGACCTGGCGGTGCAGCTCGGCCATGAGCTGGCCGGACTGGCCGATCAGGTTGGCCTCGACCTCCAGGCCGAAGGTCAGGTCGCTGCGGTGGCACGCCTCGGCGATCTGGCCGAGCTGGTCAACCGCCTGCGGGACGTGGTCCCACGGGTCCTCGCCCTTGGGCGGGTAGAACGAGAAGCCGCGGATCAGCTTGGTCTCGAACGCGTGGGCCCGCTCGCACGCCTTCGCGACGTCCTTCTTCAGGTACTGCTTGAAGGGCACGTAGCGGTTGCCGGTTCCGTCCTCCTGGTCGACGAGCTTCACCTTGCCGATCGGCGAGCCGATCGACGTGACGTTCATGCCGTACTCGTCCTCGAGCTTGCGGACCTTGGTGATCTCGGCCTTGGTCAGGTCCATCACGTTCTTGACGCCGTTGCCGACGTCGATGAACCGCAGGCTGTAGTACTCCAGCCCGAGGGCGGCGAACGCGGCGAACTGTTCGACCGCGGCCTTGTGGTTGGACGCCTCGTCGGCGAATCCGGACAAGATGACTCGGGGGGCGGCAGACATGCAATCAGCTTGAGGTGCGAGGAGGGGGTGTGAGAGCGATATGAGAGGGCCGCTACATCACCGAGGTGTGCTGCACGGAGACCGTTTCGGTGATGCCGCCGCGGGCGCTGAAGGCGGCCTCGACCTTCATCCACTGCGGCTCGATCACCGCGACCAGGTCGTCGATGATGGTGTTCGTGACGTTCTCGTAGAAGATGCCCTGGTTCCGGTAGCTCTGCAGGTAGAACTTGTAGCTCTTCAGCTCGACACACTTCGCCCGGGGGGTGTAGGTGAGCGTGATGACGCCGAAGTCGGGCTGGCCGGTCTTGGGGCAGACCGAGGTAAATTCGGGCGCCACGATCTCGATCTTGTAGTCGCGTTCGGGGTACTGGTTCTCGAACGTTTCGAGCAATCCGCGGAAGTCAGACATGGCCTCGTGTGCTCCTTTTGGGGGGGCGTCCATTCTGGCATGATGGGGGAGAAGAGAGAAGGGACCCGCAGAGGCCCCAAGTACGACTCGCCGGCCGCGCCGCCGGTCCGTCCCCACCCCGCGTGACCCGCCATGCCCCCACAAGACTTCGCCGCCGGCGACCGACCCAAGGCGGTGGTGCTGCTGTCCGGCGGCCTCGACTCGGCCACGACCGCCGCGTGCGCAGCCGACGCCGGGTGCGAGTTGTACGCGCTGAGCGTCGACTACGGTCAGCGGCACCGGTTCGAGCTCGAGGCCGCCCGCCGGGTGGCCGATCGTATGCGTGTCGCCGAGCACCGCACTGTGACCGTCGACGCCGGGCAGTTCGGCGGCAGCGCGCTGACCGCCGACATCGCCGTCCCGCAGGGACGCTCGCATGACGAGATGGCCGACGGCATACCGGTAACCTACGTCCCGGCCCGCAACACATTGTTCCTCTCGCTGGCGCTGGGGTACGCGGAGTCGATCGGCGCCGCCGACCTGTGGATCGGCGTCAACGCGGTGGACTACAGCGGCTACCCGGACTGCCGACCGGAGTTTGTTGAGGCGTTTGAGAGGTTGGCCAACGTGGCGACCAAGCTGGGCGTCGAAGGGGCCTGCCGGTTCCGCGTCCACGCACCGCTGATCAAGTTGACCAAGGCCGAGATCGTGAAGCTCGGGGTGAGTCTGAGGGTGGACTACGGGCTTACTCACACGTGCTACTCGCCGAACGACGCGGGGGTCGCTTGCGGTCGCTGCGACGCGTGCCAGCTCCGCCGCCAGGGGTTTGCCGACGCGGGGCTAATGGATCCGATCGATTATCAGGCGTGATCGGCTGTGCAGAACGACCCTCCACCGACCGACTTCAACCCGTACGCCTCGCCGTCGGTTGATACGGCCGCCGATCGCGCCGAGGCAGATGCTATGATCACGATCCACCGCCAGTGGCGGTTTAGCGACTGGAGTCGCGGTTACCGAGTGATGGTCAACGGCAAGAAGGTTGGAGTGATCCGGAATGGCCAGGTGAAGTCATTCGCTGTGGCGTCGGGCCCCTGCGAGGTGTCGGTGCGGCTCGACTGGTGCGGCAGCCGCAAGGTGGGCTTCGAGCTATCACCAGACGAAGATCGGCGACTGGAGTGCGCCAGCGCTTTCACGCTGGTGACCAACATCCTCCAACCCTACTATGCGTTGTTTAGAAGGGACCGCTTCCTGACGCTCCGGATGGTAGACTAGTTGTTTGCCAACGCGTTCCGAGTACGAGTCCAAGCCGGCTGCTGTGAGAATCGCTGAAATCTACCGATCGATCCAGGGCGAGGGCCTGCTGACCGGCACGCCCAGCGTGTTTGTCCGCGCTAGTGGGTGCAACCTGCGATGCTGGTTCTGCGACACGCCGCACGCCTCCTGGTCGCCCGAGGGCGTCGACCTGGCCGTCGACGAGATTGTCGCGCAGATCGAGGAGTGGGACTGCCGGCACGTAGTGATCACCGGCGGCGAACCGATGCTGTTCGCCGAGCTGATACCGCTGTGCGAGAAGCTGCGTCTGCAACGGCGGCACATCACGATCGAGACCGCCGGCACGCTCTATCTACCTGTCATCTGCGATTTAATGTCGGTTAGTCCCAAGCTGTCGGGATCGGGACCCGACGCGGATAGGCACCCGCACTGGCGGCGCCGGCACGAGCAGACCCGCCACCGCCCAGAGATTGTGCGCCGGTTGCTCACGGAGTTTGACTACCAAGTCAAGTTTGTTGTGGACGAGCGCAATGAGTTAGATGAGATCGAACAGTGGCTCGATGACTTGGGGAAGGTCGACCGCGAACGCGTGCTGCTCATGCCCCAGGGCGTTGAGCAGGGCGAGCTCGCCTGCAAGGCGGAGTGGCTGCGTCCCTACTGCCAAGACAACGGTTACACGTACTGCCCACGCAAGCACATCGAGTGGTTTGGCTCGGTGCGGGGCACGTGATCGGTGCGGCGGTCCGCGGTTTCTGCTCCTTTTCGTTGCGCACGGTATTAATAGATCGTTTACACCTCACTGTAAGCTAACTATTCTGATTGACCGTTTGTTAATGGTCGTTTGTTGGGCGACTCTCCCCTCGAGTTGTTTGGATTAGTTAGGAGTGCATTGTGGCGAAGCGTAAGGTGAACAAGAGCGAGTCGGTCCGCAGCTACATGGCGAAGAACCCCAAGGCGGGCCCGTCGGCGGTGAGCGAGGCGCTTGGGAAACAGGGCGTTAAAGTCACGCCGCAGCAGGTGAGCACCATCAAGGCCAACGCCAAGAAGAAGACGTCCGCAAAACGCAAGCCAGCCGGCGGCCGCAAGCGGGCGGCTTCGAAGAGCTCCGCCAACGGCTCGTTCCGTGTGCAAGACCTGCTCTCGGCCAAAGACTTCGCCGAAAGCGTCGGCGGCGTCGAGAAGGCCAAGAGCCTGCTGGCGGCGCTCGAGGAGCTGCGCGGCTAGTACGTCACAACCAGGTCCGCCCGGAGGTTAGGCTATGCGGTTGCTTTGTTCGCTGGCGGTGCTGTTGTTGGCGCCGCAGTCCGGCGCTGCCGCCGAGCCCGCCGAAGCCGAGGTCCCCTACAAGCAGGGCGCCGATCTTACGGACTACGAACGCGCCCGCTGCGTGCTCGATATCTACCCGCCCGCGACCGGCGCCAAGGCGGCGCCGGTCGTGGTCTTTTTCCACGGCGGCTCGATCACCGGCGGCGACAAGCAGACTTGCCAGGCGATCGCGGACCTGCTCACGCCCCGGGGCGTGATTGTGGTGTCCGCCAACTACCGGCTCTCCCCCTCGGCCAACTACCCCGACTACGTCGAGGACGCCGCGGCCGCGGTCCGTTGGGTGCACGCCAACATCGCTGACCGAGGGGGCGACCCTGGCCGGCTCTACATTTCTGGCCACTCCGCGGGCGGCTACCTCACGATGATGGCGGCCGCGGCGCTGGGCCACTACCAACCCGGGGCGGCCGCACCGGACTTGCCGCTCGCCGGGCTGATCCCGATCGCCGGTCAGACCGTCACCCACTCGACGGTCCGGCAGGAGCGCGGCCTGGGGACCGAGACGATCGTTGTCGACAGCGCAGCGCCGCTCGGCAGGGTGCGTCAGCCAGGTCCGCCGATGCTGCTGGTCTGCGGCGACCACGACCTGCCGCGACGCCTGCAGGAGAACCAGCTGCTGCTGGCCCACTTGCGGGCGATCGGCGATGCCCGCTCACAGCTGGTGGTCGGCCGCGACCGTGACCACGGCACGATCTACGAAAACTGCGACGACCCCGGCGACCCCGCCGGCCGGGCGATCGTCGAGTTTATCCTCGGCAAGCCTCCGTCCGGCGAACCAAGACCTGCCAAACCAGAGAAGCCACCGGCCCGCGGGGCATGACCGCCCCACGGACCCGATTAGCTACTGGCTGTTGGGCCTAAGCCGGCAGACCTACTCTTTCGAGACCGTCCGTGCGACCTCGCTCACGCCGCCGGCGGATGGGTTGAGCGGCGTCAGCTTGAGCTGCAGCTCGTACTTGCCGGCCTTCATGCGGTACTGCTCGTGCGGCCACGCTCCCCATGAGTCGTCGCCGCCGACGCCCATCTGCCGGTAGTCGAGGTTGAGCGTCAACACCTCACCCCGCTGCAGCTCGTGCGGGTGCCGGGCCCGCTGCAACGCCCGCTGCGTGTACGGCCAGACGCTGAAGTCGAACCGCGGCCCGGCGATCAACAGCCCGCGGCCGCTCTCGTCCGCCATCGCCAGCCAGCGGGCGTCGGTCCGGTTGCCGTTCTCTTGCGGCCGCACGTACTCGTGGATCAGCTCGCTGGTGGGCATCGCGTAGTGGCCGACCGGGGCGCCGCTCTTGCGGTCCCAGTAGGTCTCGTGCGGGCCGCGGCCAAACCACTCGACGGCGGTGAAGCTGGTGGGGACCTCGGTCCGCAGGCCGACGCGGGGGATGTCCGGCAGGTCGCCCTGGGCGTCGAGAGCGAACGCCACGCCCAGCGCGCCGTGGGAGTCGAGCGTGTAGGTCGCCCGCTCGGTCGCCTTGCCGTCCAGCAGCTTCCACTCGCACTCTACCGTGACGGCCGAGTTCGACGCGTCGCCCAGCTGGCAGCTCACCAACTCGCGGTCGCGGCCGGCGCGGCGCCAGTCACGCAGGCGGCGGGGCATCTGGTTGCCGTTGTCGTTGTCGATCGGCGCCCGCCAGTAGTTGGGAACCAACGGCGCGGTGATGAGCGGCTCGCCGTCCTGGGCGATGGAGTCGACGTGGCCGGTCTGTTTGCTGACGGCCACCGTCACCCCGCCACTGGTCAGCACAATCTGGTCATCGGTCTCGTTGGCCCGCGGCTTGTGCTGAGCAAGCTCGATCGCGGCCTCGCTGGGATTGGCCTTCAGGTCAAATTGGTCCACAGCCACCTCGTGCCCTGCCGGCGCCCAGGGCGCCTGGTCCCGCAGCACGTAGCGGACCGTGAGGATCGCTTCCTGGCCGGGCGCGGCGTCGACTGGCTCGATCGGCAGCTCGACCTCGGCCGATTCGCCGGCGGCTGCCTCGGGCGCGGCCTGACGGCCCTCCTGCACGGCCTTGCCGTCGACCTCGACGGTCCAGGTCAGGTCAAACGGCGCGAGCGACTGGTGGTCGTACTCGTTCTTCACCACGTATACGCCCGGCTGGTCGCCGGCGGCGGTGGAGATCCGCTGGTAGACCTTCTTCACCTCGTAGAGCGACGGGTTCGGCACGCGGTCGGGACGCACCAGGCCGTTGCAGCAGAAGTTGGCGTCGTTGGGGCGGTCGCCGTAGTCGCCGCCGTAGGCGTAGAACTCGGTCCCATCGTCGTCCTTCTTCAGCAGGCCCTGGTCGACCCAGTCCCAGATGAACCCGCCCTGCAGGTTGCGGTGCTCGCGGATGGCGGACCAGTACTCCGGCAGGTTGCCCACGCTGTTGCCCATCGCGTGGGCGTATTCGCAGAGGATCAGCGGGCGGTCGGGCGACTTGGTGGCGTAGTCCACGATCTGGTGGATCCGGGCGTACATCGGGCAGCGGATGTCGGTGTTGCGGTCCCGCCAGTAGGCCTGCTCGTACTGCACCGGGCGCGACGGGTCGCGTTCCTTGATCCAGTCGTAGTTGGCCATGAAGTTGACGCCGTTGCCCGCCTCGTTGCCGAGCGACCAGATCACGATCGACGGGTAGTTCTTGTCCCGCTCGACCATGCGGCGGGCGCGGTCAAGGTGGGCCTCGCCCCAGCTGGGGTCCTTGGCCAGCGACTCGCGGCCGTAGCCCATGCCGTGCGACTCGATGTTGGTCTCGTCCACGACAAACAGGCCGTACTCGTCGCACAGGTCGTACCACTCGGGCACGTTCGGGTAGTGGCTGGTGCGGACCGCGTTGATGTTGTGCCGCTTCATCAGCAGGATGTCTTCGATCATCGACTCCCGGCTCATGGTGTGTCCGGTGACCGGGTGGTGCTCGTGCCGGTTCACGCCGTTCATGTAGACGTACTTGCCGTTGACCAGCAGCACGCCGTCGCGGATCTCTACCTCGCGGAATCCGACGTTGATCGCTGTAGACTCAAGCGTCTTGCCTTCTCTATCCTTGAGGGTCAGCACCAAGCGGTACAGGTTGGGGGTCTCGGCCGTCCACAGCGCCGGTTCCGAGACGCTCATACCGATCTCTGCCCTGAGCTCCTCGCCGGCGGTCGCGTTGCTGGTGGACTCCTGGCCAATGAGCTCGCCGTCGAGGGTGTACAACGCCAGCTCCAGGCTGGCGGGCTGTTCCGCACGGATGTCGGCGTCGACCTTCAGCGTGGCGTTCTTGTACTCCTCGTCCAGGTCGGTCGTGACCTCGAAGTCGACGATTCGCGTCGCCGGAAGCCCTTCCAGGTACACATCCCGGAAGATGCCGCTCAGCCGCCAGAAGTCCTGGTCCTCGAGGTATGAGCCGTCGCACCAGCGGAACACCTGCGCGGCGAGCACGTTCTCGCCATCCTGCAGGAACGGGGTGAGGTCAAACCGCGCCGGCGTGCGGCTGCCCTGCGAGTAGCCCACCATCTTGCCGTTGACCCACAGGTAGAACGCGGACTCGACGCCGTCGAAGTTGATCTCGACGCGGCGTCCCTTCCACTCCGCAGGCATGGTGAACGTGGTGCGGTAGGAGCCGACCGGATTGCCATTTTGGCCGGCGATCTTGGGCGGGTTCTTGTCGAACGGGTACGTGACGTTGGTGTAGATCGGCTGCCCGAAGCCCTGCGTCTGCCAGTCGCCCGGCACGCGGATGTCTTCCCAGCCGCTGTCGTCGAAGTCGGCGGCGTAGAAGTCCATCGGCCGCTCCTCAGGCGTGCGGACCAGGTTGAACTTCCACGTGCCGTTGAGCAGCTTCACGTACGGCGAGTCATCCCGCCGGCCCTCCTTCGCGTCGTCGGCCGTGTCGAAGCGGAAGAAAGTCGCGTGCGCCGGCAGCTTGTTCCGGCTGATGACCGACTGATCCTCCCAATCGTTGGCGAGGCATTGGCACGCGGGGGAGAGTGCTAGGAGGGCGAGCATCAGGGTTCGTGAGCGCATGGCCTGTTTCTATGGGGGTCGGTCGCGTGGTTAAGCTAAACAATTAATATATTATGGTCGCCCGAGCAGGCTCAAGAAAGTCGCCGGCGGTTGGGGCGGGCCGCAGCAATGATTCACCTCTCGTCGAGCGGGCCGGCGCCGTGTGCCACCGCCCACGACCAAGGCCTCCGCAGCAGAAGAGTGAGGGCGCCACGCAGGCATGCGACGCCCATTAGCCGCGCAGCAACCCGCTCATTGGACCACGGCACGGGGGCGTTTTCACCCCAAAAGCCAATAGATTCTCAGAGTATTGCGGCCGACCCGCCTAACCCGGTTGTCGCAGCCCCAGGCGCCGAAGTCCATCCTTGCGTACCGCGATCTCGATCCACCTCGGGTTCGCCAGGTACCAGGCGACGGTCTCCCGGACGCCGTCGTCGAACGGAATCGATGGCGCCCAACCCAGTTCGCTGCGGATCTTGCCGGCGTCCAGCGCGTAGCGGCGGTCGTGGCCGGGCCGGTCTTCAACGTGGCGTATCAGGTCCGCGCGCGGCTTGCCGCCGGCCGGGGGCGACAACTCGTCCACCAGCCGACAGACCCTGCGGACCACGTCCAGGTTGGTTTGCTCGTTGTCGGCGCCCGCCAGGTAGACGCCGCCTGGTTGACCACGGGCGGCGAGGTCCAGCAGCGCCCGGCTGTGGTCAGCGACGTGCAGCCAATCACGGACCTGCAGGCCGTCCCCGTAGACCGGCAGCGGGGCGCCTGCCAGAGCGTTGAGGATGATGGTCGGGATCAGCTTCTCCGGGTGCTGGTACGGCCCGTAGTTGTTGGAGCTGTGGCAGGTGACCGTCGGCAGGCCGTATGTTCGATGGAACGCCCGCACCAAGTGGTCGGAGGCCGCTTTGGAAGCGGAATAGGGCGAGTTGGGCCGATAGGGGCTCTCCTCGGTGAAGCGTCCCTCGGGGTCGAGCGACCCGAACACCTCGTCGGTCGACGCGTGGACGAAGCGGAACTGCCCGCGCGACTCGCCGGTCAGGCCCTCCCAGTAGCCGAGCGTCGACAGCAGCAGCGTTGACGTGCCGCCGACGTTCGTGTCGACGAACGCCGCGGGGGCGTCGATCGACCGGTCGACGTGCGACTCGGCGGCCAGGTGCACCACCGCATCGGGTTGGTGGTCGGAGAGCAGCGAGCGTACCAGCGGGCCGTCGTTGATATCGCCTTTGACGAAGATCAACCGGTCGGCCGCCTGAGCGCCGGGCAGCGATTCCTTCCGACCCGCGTAGGTCAGCTTGTCCAACACCACCACCCGGGTGTTTGGCGACTCCAAAGCGACCCGCACCAGATTGGCGCCCACGAAGCCGGCTCCGCCCGTTATCAGCAGGGTTGGCATTGCGGTTACTTGGCGAAGCAGGGTGGGTGGACGGCTACCAGCCATCTTCAGCACTGGTCTGTGAGCGGTCAACCGAAAGGCGTCGCGGCGCCCTGAGATTGATTTGCGGACGCCTGCACGGTATGGTCAAGGGGACCGGACGGCCCTGAAGTGGCTGTCCGCCCCACCCGAAATTGATCGTCCCGCCCGGCGTCGCTCGATCCCACCCCCGCGACGACATAGACGCTGCCTGCTGCAACACCGACAGCCCGGCGGACGGCTCTAGAATACGGCACTGACAGCGGCGCGAGAGTTGCAACGTTGGTGAATCGTTGAGACGGCACAGAACCGGCCTGGAGTAAGTGCCAGCGAGTGCGTATGGTTCGCCCCGCTGCGGGCGGCGGGCCCCGATCAGACTCCGCAACCACTATTCAACTGAAGCGAATGGCGAAGACGGCGCTCATCACCGGCATCACGGGTCAGGACGGGTCCTACCTGGCGGAGCTGCTGCTCTCCAAGGGCTACCGGGTCTGGGGAATGATCCGCCGCGCGTCGAGCTTCAACACGGGGCGGATTGAGAGCATCTACCAGGCCCCGCAGGCCGACGGCGCCAGACTGCGACTCGTCTACGGCGACCTGGCCGACGGGTCGGTGCTGAACCGCCACCTCAAGACGATCCGTCCCGACGAGATTTACAACCTGGGCGCCCAGACGCACGTGAAGGTGTCGTTCGACCTTCCCGAGTACACGGGCGACGTCACCGGCTTGGGTGCGGTGCGGTTGCTCGAGGCGATGCGCGAGACGGACCTCGACGCCCGGTTCTACGAGGCGTCCTCGTCCGAGCTGTTTGGCCTGGCCAGCGAGAGTCCGCAGACGGAACAAACGCCTTTCCACCCCCGCAGCCCGTACGCGTGCGCCAAGGCCTACGCGTTCTACATCACGCGGAACTACCGCGAGTCGTACGGCATGTTCGCGGTGAACGGCATCCAGTACAACCACGAGTCGCCCCGCCGCGGCGAGACCTTCGTCACCCGCAAGATCACCCGCGCCGCGGCCGCCATCGCACTCGGCAAGCAGGAGCGGGTCTACCTGGGCAACCTGAACGCCGAACGGGACTGGGGCTACGCCGGCGACTACGTCAAGGCGATGTGGCTGATGATGCAGGCCGATCGGCCTGAAGACTACGTCGTGGCGACCGGTCAGACGCACAGCGTCCGCGATTTCTGCGAGCGGGCGTTCTACCGCATTGGCCGCCCGCTGACCTGGCGCGGCGAGGGCGTGGAGGAGCACGGCGTCGACGCCACGGGACGCACGCTGGTGGCGGTCGACCCCAACTACTTCCGCCCGGTCGAGTCCGAGTGCTTGCGCGGCGACGCCACGAGGATCCGTGATGAGCTCGGCTGGCGCCCCGAGCACACCTTCGAGCAGCTGGTGCACATGATGGTCGACGCCGACCTGGCGGCCCTACGCCCGAGTACGCCGGCCAAGCCGGTCGGGTCTCCGCACTCGCACGCCGCCTAGCGAGACTCGGGGCCGCTACTTGCTCTTCTTCAGCGTCAGATCAAAGTCGACGGGCGTGCTCTGGCCCGCCGCGATGTCCGTTGTCAGCTCGGTGGTGGCGTTGTAGCGTGGCGGGATGTACTGCTCGCGCATCGGGGTGGCGTCTCGGCTGCCCGGCTCGGAGGAAATCGTCCGCCCGGTGTCCCGTTCGGCCGTGATCGCGACCTTGTACGAGCCGGGGGTCATCTTCTTTGCGGGGGTAACCCGGTAGGAACCGCCACTGATGTCGGCGGCCACCGGCCCCTGGCCCGGCCCGGCGGCCGTTGGCGTGAACATGATCAGCCCCTCGTCGACCGGTTTACCATCCGCGGTCACCGCACCGGAGAACTCGCAGTAGTTGGCGGTTTCGGAGCAGCCGCCGGCTAGCAACAGAGCGGCAACGCAGGCAATCGCGGTACGCGGCATCGAGCGATCCAGGAGGAAACAAAGGAATCGGGCGACAGGCTACAGGCCTTCCGCCAGGACCTCTTCGCCCTGCGGGGTGCACATGGCCTGCCAGACCTCGAAGTTGACGCTGTCGGTCAGGAAACGCGCGCTGCTGTCGCCCATGACCAGGTTCACTCCGCCCGGGTGCTTGCTGCGCGCCGCCTGGTACCAGCCGCCCTGCCACTGGTTCAGCGTCTGACGGCAGGGCGCCTCGTTCTCGACCGACACGCACCACCTCGTGCGGTCGGGCAGCGAAGCGGTGTCGTTCGGCAGGACATTATGCATGTACATCACCGCGGCGCCGAAGTGCAACGCCCCGCGGGTGTCCTCGCCCGGTACGTTGATGACCTCCGTCAGCATCGCGGTCTTGCTGGTGCCATCGGTCACCTCAGACAGCTTGCGGCCGTGGTTCACCATGAACAGCCCGATCGCGCCCAACGACGAAGTCGTGCTCGCGTAGGGCGGGATCGGCCAGGGCTGAACGCCGGAGGCCTCGGACGTACGCTGCTTTGGGTCGGGGTTCTGCATGAACACCTGGCCGATGCCGGCGTTGACCGCGTACGACCCCCGCGCGCCGTAGAAGTCGTTGACGATCTCGACCGGCTCCAGCGACGGGCAGCTGAAGGTCTCGAACTTGATGTGGTGGGCCCGGTTGCCGTCGTCCTCACGCTGGGCGAGCGGCTGGGTCCAATCGGCCATGCCGTAGGCGTTAGCCTCCTCCACGTACTGGAGGATCTGGGAGACCCAGCTGTGGAGCGTCGGGTCGCTGGTGACGTTGAACCGCTGCGCTGCCCCAACCGGCAGCCGCTTGTTAGACGACTCGTAGTTCATCATCGCCAGGCTTACCTGACGCAGGTTGTTCAGGCAGGACGATCGGCGGGCCGACTCGCGGGCTGCTTGCACCGCAGGCAGCAGGAGGGCGATCAGGATGCCGATGATGGCGATCACCACCAGCAGTTCGACCAGGGTGAACGCGCGGCGGGCCCGCCGCGCCGACGGCGCGAAGTGAGGCATAGACATACGACGCTCTCGATCAACCCGAAAGGGAGAACAACGGGGGAACGCTCGGCCGCCTCTTCCGAGATTCAATCTAGGATTTGCACCTGCGGGAAGCAATACGTCTCCGACCGGATTTAGGCCCCTGCCGGGCCAGGATCGCCGGGTTGCGCATACCCGAATTTGGTCTGAATTCGCTTGAGTTCGCGAAAGCGACTCGATAGCCTCAAACTCAGACGGACTACCGCCTTACCGCGGTGAGTCGTTCGTCTACCGGAACAGAGGAGACAGGCGCCTTGCGTGCAGACTGCGCGCTGGGGGCCTTTTTTTGTGCCCTGGCCCTAAGGCGCGTGCATTGTCGTCCTACCTAGCTCAACATCCTTTGGCTCTTGGGAGTATTGCTCATGATCGGCAACATGCGATTGGTGCTCGGCGGCTGTCTGCTAACCAGCGCGGCGCTGTGGTCGCCCAACCTAAACGCCGCGGTGCTGGAGGAGTTCCTGTTTGACGACGCCGCCGGCACGGCCATCGAGGCGGCGGCCAACAGCGCCGTCCCCACCCACCTGTTTGACGTCGACGCCGACCTGGTGGACGTGACCACAAACGGCCTGGGGCAGCTAGACGCGTCGCTGAAGGCGAACAACGAGTTCGGCACGACCTATGTCGACGCCGATGACGTCGCGGTGGGCTCGCTCTACGGCGTGCTCGATTTCAGCTACGCGTTCGACTCCGCTACGCTCGACGCCGCCGAGAACGAAGAGATCCGCATCAGCTTCATCCAGTTCGACCCCCGGTCCACCTTCGTTACCACTGAATTCGAGTTCCAGCGCGAGGACGACGACACCGTCACGCTGCTGGGCAACGGCGTCGGCGACGGCGCCACGGACATCGATCCGGTGGTTGTGCCCAACGCCGCGTCGGTGCTGGCGGTGCTGGCCGCCGACCTCGACAAGGACGTCTACCAAGTCCACTACTCGCTGGACGGCGGCGCGTCGTTCACGACCATCGGGACCGGGCTGCTCGACCCGACGCGAGGCTTCGGGTCGCTTCGGCTCACGCTCAACAACGACCTTTCCAACGACAGCGTGCTGATCGACTCGATCACGTTGCTGGACACCAACCCCTACCCAGGCCTGATTGCCGACATCTCGACGATCCCGGAGCCCGCATCCGCTAGCCTGCTGGCCTGCGGCGTGCTGCTCTCGATGCGGCGTCGGCGCCCCGCCTGCTAGCCGACCCCCGGCGACCGGGGGCGCCCGCCCCCCGGTGTTTTGTCCCCTAGGAGTGCTATGCCCGTGACAAGCCGCCTTTGCCGCGTCCTGCTTGCCGTTCTGCTTCTCGGACCCTGCTTCGGCGGCGCGGCTCACGCCCGCGAGAAGCTCGTGGCCACCCGCTTTGCGGTGACCAGCGGTCATCCCGCGGCGTCCGCCGCGGGGCTATCGGTGTTGCAGCAGGGCGGCAACGTGGTGGACGCCGCGGTTACGACCTCGCTTACGATGGGCGTCGCCGCGCCGTGGGGGTCGGGCCTGGGCGGCAAGATGGTGATGCTGTACCGCAACGGCGCCACCGGCGAGGTGCACTGCGTCGAGGCTCTTAATGCAGCGCCCCGCGAGCTCGACCCGGACAAGTTCGCGGCTCTGCCCCGCGAGGACCGCCGCCACGGCTTCGCGGCCGTTTGCGTGCCCGGCCTGCCAGCGGGGCTGGCGCTGGCGCACGGCCGGTGGGGCTCGCGGGATTGGGACGAGGTGGTGCAGCCGGCCGTAGAGCTGGCCGAACGGGGCATCCCGTTCGACCAAGAAATGCAGCCGCTGTTCCGCCACAAGGTGGCCCGGCTGCGGCACGACCCGGGCGCGGCGGGGCTTTACCTGAGCAACGGCAAGGCGCCTGGCGTCGGCAGCAGCATGCAGTTCCCTGACCTCGCGGCGACGCTCCGCGAGATCGCCGCCGAGGGCGTGCAGGCGTTCTACAAAGGGGAGATCGGAAAGCGGATTGTCGAGGCGTGCCGCGCCGGCGGGTCGGACCTTACCCAACGCGACTTCGCCACGTACGAACCCCGCGTCCCGCCGCCGCTGACCGACTCGTTCGGCGGATACCGCGTTTGCACCTCGCCGCCACCCACCACCGGTGGGGTCACGGTGCTGGCCGCCCTGAAGACGCTCGAGGGGGTCGATTGGACTAAGGAAGACACGCACGACATCCATTCCATTGAGAAGCTGTGCGGCGTGCTGCTGGAGATCTACCCGCGGATCGACAGGGAAATCGCCGACGTGGTGGACTCGGTCGAGATGGCCAAGGGCCTGCTTGCGCCGGAGTCGATCCGGTTGATCCGCCGCAACGCGTTGGCGATCGCCGAGGACGCCGCGGCCCGCGACAAGAAGTCGCAACCCGTGCCGCAGCCGCTCGAGCCGACCATGGACGACGAGTCCGACGCCAGCACCTCGCACCTGGTGGTGGCCGACTCCGAGGGCAATGTGGTCTGCATCACGCAGTCGCTCAGCTTCCACTTCGGCGCCAGCGTCGTGGCGCCCGGCACGGGGGTGCTGCTCAACAACAGCATGAGCAACTTCAATGTCACCAACCGGAAGTCGGTCAACACGCTGGCGCCCGGCAAACGCCCTCGCAGCACCGTGGCGCCGGTGATCGTCGAGGAAGAGGGCCACGTCAAGCTGGCGCTCGGCATCCCGGGCGGCCAGCGGATCCCCTCCACCACCATCCAGCTGCTGCTGGACGTGCTGGGGTCGGGACAGGAGCTCCCGTCCGCACTGGGGCGCTGGCGGTACCACCTCCGCCGGCCGATCTACCGCGGCGAGCCGAGCAACTTCATCGACTTCGAGGAGGAGGCGCCGGACGACCTTGTGGGCCAGCTTGTGACCCGCGGTTGGCGGACCGAGGAGCGGCAGAGCGACGGCAGCTACTTCGGCGGCGGCAATGGGGTGCAGTATTTGCCCGACGGCCGCCTGCTGGCCGCGGCCGATCCACGCCGCACGAACGACGCCGCCGGGAAGTAGCACTCGCATGGGTCGAGCCTGGTCAAGCCGTTCCGCCCGCCGCCTGTCGGCGTGGGGTCTGCTCGCGGTGCTAGCGGTCGCCACGCAGGGCCGCGCCTACCAGCTCTCCGCCGATTTCGACACCGGCTCGCTCGATGTGGGAGGATCGACCATCGTGGGTGACGTGATCACCCTCGCCGGGCGGGACAACTTCAACCCGGGCGACTGGAAGTGGTTGCACTTCCGCCTCGACGATGCGGGGGGCCAGCGGCCCGCGTTCCAGATCGACGACGACTTCGCCAACGGCGGGTCCAATCTCAACGACCACGAGATGGTCTACAGCTACGACGGCCAGTCGTGGGAGTTCTTCGACTACAACCAGCGTAGCTCCGCCCAGGGACGGTACGCCTTCTACAACGATGGCCCATTCACGTCCGACACCGTGTTCGTCGCGTACGGGCTGCCTTACACCGTCGGCCGAGCGGAGCAGTTGGTCAGCGGGCTGGCCTCCTCGCCGTGGGTGCGGCCTACGGCCTCGGGCGATGCGTCGTTCGCAATTGGCGCCTCGCCGGGCGGCGTAGACGACCTGGGGCGGTCCATTCCGTCTCATCCGATCCGGGCGTTCGGACTGTCCGACCCGGACGGGGCCGCCGAGCGTGTCAGCGTGGTGCTCGCCTCTGGTGTGCACGCCAACGAGGGGCTGGGCAATCTGGTGCTGGAGGGGCTGGTCGACTACCTGGCCGGCGACTCGCTGCAGGCCGGGCTCCTCCGCAAGGTGGCCGACTTCGCGGTATACCCACTGATTAACCCCGACGGACGCTACGCCGGCATGAACCGCAGCACGGTCGCCCGCCCGGCAGACGACCCCAACCGCTTCTGGAGCAGCCCCGGCTACGGCGGGCACGCCGAGTTGCAGGTCGTGGGCGACGCGATGCTGGCCGACACGGGCGCCGAGGCCGACTACGTGATCGACTTCCACTCCACGGTGGTTGGCAAGTCGGGGCACTTCGCCTACGTGCATCCGGCTATGCAGGGGGACCCCCTATGGCAGAGCCTCCTCGCGCTTGAGCCCGCGATCGACACCCGCAACGCGTCGCTGATCGACGACACCCTGGCGAAGTTTGGCCGCGATGAGCTGGGCGCCGGGTTCTCAATCACGTTCGAGACCCAGTTCATCGCCGGCGAGAACGAGGACCGGTTCCTCGGCATCGGCCAGAGCTTCGCCCTCGCCATGTTCCAGACGTTGTTCACCCTCGGCGACCTTAACCTGGACGGCGTGTTCGACCGTGACGACTGGTTGCTGCAGATCGCCCACGCCGAGACCGAGCTCGCCGCGTTCTCTGCTGCGGACGCCTACCTCCGCGGCGACCTCGACGGCGATGGCGCCAACGGCATCGCCGACTTCGCATTGTTCAAATCACTGTACGAACAGGCCCACGGCCCGGGCGCCTTCGCCCGCATGCTGGCCGTGCCAGAGCCCTCCGCTGCCATCCTGAGTTCTCTCGCCCTGATGAGAATCGCGACCCTATCCAGGAGACACCCCCGATGCTAGGCGTGACCCCACTGCGTGCTGCCTGCTTGTTGATTGTGACGGCTCTGTGCGCCTGCCCCGCCGGGGCGGTGGACCTCGAGGCGTTCGAGTTCAACGACTCCAACGGCACGCTGCTGCCATCGGCGGCAAACTCGGTCAATCCGGGCAACAACTGGACCAGCGCAAACGACGACCTCTCCGAGGTGACAGGCGGCGTCTACCAAATCATCAAGGAGTCGGACGGGCTGGCTACCCACCACCTGCAGATCGACAATGTTGCGAGCGGGTCTGTCTACCTGGTGGCCCGGATGTCGGGGTGGGCGTTCCGGCAGAACAGCGTGGATGACGCCGCAGAGGAGGTGCGGTTCGGGTTCTTGAACGAGGACACTGGGGTCGACGGCAACACCATCACCGCCGAGATGCGGATCCAGCGGACCGGTCTTGGCGGCATCCAGCTCTCCGGACGCGCGCTCGGGACGGGCGGCACCACCATCAGCGAGACGGCCGACCTAGCCGTCGATCAGACCTCGCCGTTTACCGCGGTGCTGGCCGTCGACCTCGACGCCGACACCTACAAGGTCTACTACAAAGACGGGTCCAACGCCTCTCAGTTCTTGGGGCAGGGCGCGGTGTCGTCGCTGCGGGCCGCCAACTCGGTTCGCTTGGCCGCAAACAACTTCTTCGCCGACGGCAACTTCTACCCGATCCTGATCGAGGAACGCTTCGACATCGACCGCATCGCGGTCGCGACCACCAACCCGCTGACCGACCTGGGGACCGTCAGCATCAACCGCACCACCGGCGCGCTCACGCTGGTCAACAATACCGGGCAGGCGCTCACCGGGTTGGAGTCGGTTTCGATCGAGTCCGCCGCCGGCGGGCTCGACCCCTCGGGCTGGAAGAGCATCACCGGCAACTACGACCTGGCCGGCGACGACTCGGTCGACGCGGACGGCAACTGGGCCGTCGACGACAGCACGCCCTACCTGCTGGCCGAGTCGGCGCTGGACGCCAACGGCGGCGCCCTGGGCGTCGGGCAATCCGTGGTGCTCAACAACGCAAGCGACGCCGTCTGGCTGCAGTCACCTATGGAGGATGTCACCGTGAAGCTCAACTTTGCCGGCGGCGTCACCCGCTCGGCCGACGTCACTTTCACCGGCAACGGCGGCGCCCGCTTCCAGCTGGGCGACCTAAACTTTGACGGCCAGCTCACCGTGGACGACTGGACCGTGCTGATCGCCAGCAGCGAGACCTCGCTCGCCGGCCTCTCGCCGGTCCAGGCGTACCGCCAGGGCGACCTCGACGGCGACGGCGTCAGCAGCATCCAGGACATCGGGGTGTTCAAGAGCGCGTTCGACGCGGCCAACGGCGCCGGCGCATTCTCGGCAATGGTCGCCGGCGTGCCCGAACCCGCGGCGGCGCTCTTGTGCGGCGTGCTCGGGCTGCTGGCCGGCGCCCGCCGCCGCGCGCTGCTGCTGACCGCGGTGATGATGCTGGGGCTGGCCGCGTCGAATGCACAGGCGGTGATCCTGGAGGACTTCGGGTTCGGGGACTCCAACGGCACGCTGCTGGTCGACGCGGAGAACTCGGCGAACCTGGGCAACTCGTGGAACGAAGACGGGACCGATATGGCCGGGTCGGCGATCCAGAACGGCGTCTACCGCATCCAGAAGAACAACGACGGCTTCGGCACCAACTACCTGGACATCGCGAACGTCTCGACCGGCAAGCTCTGGATGGTCGCCGAAATCGCCGGCTGGAGCTTCTCCTCGATCGCCGGCCCGGCCGAGTTCGACAGCGGCGAGCTCGAAGAGGTCCGCTTCGGCTTCCTCAACAACGACAGCTCTAACCAGGGCGGCAGCGAGATTGTCTCCCAGATGGCCATCACCCGCACGTCGGACGGCGGGCTCACGATCTACGGCGCCGGCGGCGGAACCGCCACCAACTTCACGTTCGACGTGTCGCTGCCGCTGGTCCAGAACGACCCCTACACCATGGTGCTGGAGTACGACGGCGACAACGAGATGTACTCCATCTACAGTCGCACCGGCACGGGCGCGTTCGAGCTGATCGGCACGCGCGACGTGGTCGAGACCGCCCGCGCCGCCAACAGCGTCCGCATGGTGGTGAACAACAACTTCAGCGGCACGGGCGAGTTCTTCGACCTCGACCGGCTGTACATCACCAACGAGACGCCCATCACCGACGTGGTCGACCCGCTCACGCTCCGCGTCAACACCACCACCGGTCAGGCGTGGATCGTGAACGACTCGACCGAGGACTACACGTTCGACTCGTACCGGATCGCCAGCTCGACCAACTCGCTCCGCCCCGGCGACGCCTTCTGGAGCAGCCTGAGCGACAACGCCACCGACGCCGTCGACGGCGACGACCCCGGCTCGACCGCGGGCGACGGCGTCGGCGAGACCTGGGACGAGGCCGGCGGCGCCGACGCCGGCGTGCTGGCCGAGTCGTTCCTGCTGGGCGCCACCACGCTGGCCGCCGGCCAGATGATCGGCCTCGGCAGCCCGGTCACGCCGGGCGGCTCGCCCGACATCGCGTTCCAGTTCCGCCGCGCCGACACCGGCGCGGTGATCGACGGCCTGGTGGAGTTTGTCTCCGGCGGCCTGATCGGCGACTACAACGCCGACGGCGTCGTCGACGCGGCCGACTACACCGTCTGGCGTGACACGCTCGGCCAAAGCGTGCCCGTTGGCACGGGCGCCGACGGCGACGGCGACGGCCAGATCGACCAGGGGGACTACGTCGCGTGGCGGTCGAACTACGGCCTCGGAAGCGGCGCGTCGGCCGCGGTAGACGCCGCGCCCGAGCCGCTCGCGGCCGCGCTGGCGTTGATCGCCGCGGCTCAGCTCACAATGTCCCGCCGCCGCTTCACGTAGTCCCACACCACGTACCGGTCCAGGTCGCGGCCGGCGGTGAAGAACACCCGGCCGGTGGTCGACTCGGCCAGACGGTACGCGAAGCGGATGTCCTCTTCCGACTGCGACCAGCTCGGCACCAGGAACATGTTGATCGTGATCCCCTCCTGCTTGCAGAGCTGGCCCTCGCGCATTGTGGCCTGCTCGGTCTGCGGGTCGGGCGGGTAGAGCAGCAGCAGCTCGCTCCCCTCGAAGTGCGCGGTCGGCAGGCCGTCGGTGATCAGCACGATCTGCCGGTTGGGCGTGTCCTGGGCCGCCAGGAACCGCCGCGCCGTGGCCAGCGAGTGCTGGATGTTGGTGAAGTGCGGCGGCACCATGCTCTCGCTGATGTCGGGGTCGGACATGTCGGCCCGCAGACGCACCCACGGGTCGTGGATCGTGACCGGCTTGGGCATCAGCTTCACGACCTCGCCCAGCCGGCGCGGTTTGGCGAACGAGTACATCTCGATGAACTGCAGGAAGTCGCCCGGGTACTCGCTGCGGATCAGCCCGTCGAGCGCCAGCGCCATCCGCTTCACGTTGATGTACTGACCGTCGTAGCGCATGGACCCCGACATGTCCATGATCACGCAGGTGGCCGCCTTCGGCGTGTTGCGGGTGTAGTGGACCTCCAGGTCGTCCTGCTTCAGGCGGATCGGCAGGCCGGGGCCTTCGCGCAGGATGGCGTTGGTCAGCGAGCCGGTGATGTCGAGGTTCGCGACCGAGTCGCCGTACTCGTACGCCCGGGTGCGCTGCATCTCGACCGAGCCCTCGCCGACGATCGGCCCCTGGTGCCGGCCGGTGCGCGAGGCGGTCAGCTCGCTGAACAGCTTCTCGAGCAGCTTGCCCTGGAACAGCCGCTGGGCCTTGGGCGTCAGCTGGTAGCCGTCGGCGGACTGCTGCAGGCCCTGCTGCTCGGCCATCTCGCGCAGGTAGTCCTGCACCTGCTGCTGCAGTGCGCTGAGGTTCTGCACGTCGCCCGGCTCGGCAAACTCGGCCAGGGCCTCCATGTCGATCAGGCCGATCTGGGCGTTCTTGGCCGCCTCGCGGAGCTGCTCCAGCAGCTCGTCGATCTTCTCCAGCTCTTCCTTGATCTCGATCGCCTGCGGCACGGTCATCGACTCGCGGCCGGTGAACGTGTACTTGGCGGCTAGCTCGTCGACCTCGTACTTGTCGCCCAGCGAGCCGATCAGCTGCACCAGCTGCCGCGCGAAGGGCGACTGGTCGTCGCCTGCCCGGTACCACAGCCGTTCCAGGTCGCGGAGCTGCTCCTGACGGACCGCCTTGCCGAACGAGTCGCGCAGGTGCTTGGGCGGGTCGGCCTTGGCGGCCGCCTCACGGAACGCCTTGCCGGCTTTCTTCTGCGCTTTCTTGGTCTCGTACCGCTCGAGGATCTTCCGCTTGCGTTCTTCCAGCATCGCGATCAGCGCGTCGATGCTCGGGCCCAGCCCCTGGATCTGGCTGGGGTCCAACCGCACGGCCCGGGCGAGCTCCTCTTCGGTCAGCTCGCGGTAGTCGCCGTACGCCAGCATGTGCTCCATCGCGCCCGACACCAGGTCGGGCGGCGGCTGGGTTGGGCTAGGGAACCGCTTGGGGTCGTACCGCTGGTACGTGTGGACGATCCCACCAAGATTGCTGCGGTTGGCCATTGGGCGGTTGGAAGTTGGAGGTTGAAGATTTTTGGTCGCCGCAAGCTGCACCTAGCCCACCACGCCAGGGGTGGGACAGCCCAAAGTGTTGACCCCAGGGTTTTGTCCAAAAACACGAACGAAGCGGACAGAACTCCGGCGCTATTTTTCCCGCAGGAGCTCTAAGTACTTTTGCTGTAGCGTCTTATGGAAGCTGCCGGCGAACCCCGCTCGGGGTTTTGTCCGTTTTTGTGCGCCGAGGGGACAATACCCAGCGGCTGAGTTGGGACCCTTCGGGGGGAACACTAATGATCGCTTATCACCGATCCGTGCCGTGACCCGCGCGATTAGCGGCGATTAGTGTTCCCCTTCTCTTGCCCACCCTCTACGCACGGCGCCTACTAATTATTAGATCACTCAAGTGGCCTGTTTTCAGCAACAAACTACGAGCGCCGCAGCGAGTTCGCATCGCTGTGTTCGTGAAGCTAGGTCTCATAGATCACCCGCCCGTGGTGCTGGGCGCGGCTGATCTTGTCGGTCGCGTACAGGCCGGCCAGCACGAACTCCACGCACGACGCCCGCACCGACGGGTCGCTGGCGGTGTTCACCTCGAAGGCCTTCTCCCAGGCCGGCGGCACGCGCTCGAGCAGCTCGGCGTAGTGCGAGGAGGGCAGGGTGTCGCCGACCTCGATCTTGACCCCCTCGGCGAAGATCTCGGCGATCTCCAGCAGGCCGTGCTCGTCGACGTACTCCTGGAACACGGTCTGGATCGCCTCGGCGATGATCGCGTCCAGCACCTGCCGCTCGGACATCTGGTGCGTGCCCATCATGTCCAGCTCCAGCTTGCCCAGCGAAGAGCTGTACAGGTGGCCCAGGTCGCTGATCCGGGGCACGGCCGGCTTCTCGCCCAGCACCGCGCCCCGCTGCCGCGCCGACGCGACCATGGTGCGGTAGTTCGAGATGCTGAACCGCGCGCTCACGCCCGACTGGTGGTCGACGAACTTGCTGGCCCGGGCGGCGATGGTGATCTGCTCGATCAGCTCCTTCATGAACAGCGGCACGACCACCGGGAAGTCGCCGCCGAGGTCGACGCCCGCCTCCTGCTCGGTGACCTGGATGCCCAGGTCGCGCTCGCGGGGGTAGTGCGTGTGGATCACCGAGCCGATGCGGTCCTTCAGCTGCGGGATCACCTTGCCGCTGCGGTTGTAGGTGGACGGGTTCGCCGAGAACAGGATCAGCACGTCGATGTCGAAGTTGATCGGGTAGCCGCGGATCTGCACGTCGCGCTCTTCGAGGATGTTGAACAGGCCAACCTGCACCAGCTCGTCCAGCTCGGGCAGCTCGTTCACCGCGAACACGCCGCGGTGCATGCGCGGGATTAGTCCGAAGTGCAGCGCCTCCTCGGCGGACATGCTGGCGCCGCCGGCCAGCTTGGCGGGGTCGATCTCGCCGATGATGTCGGCGAACTTGGTGCCGGGCGCCAGCCGCTCGGCGTACCGCTTCTCACGCGGCCACCACGCGATCGGCACCTCCTCCGGCGGCACGTTCTCGACCAACCGCTTGCACACGCTGGTGATCGGGTGGAGCGGGTCGTCGTGCAGCGGCGCCTCGGGGTGGGCGATGTAGGGGATCTCGTCGTCCAGGAACCGCACCAGCGACCGCATCATGCGGCTCTTCCCCTGGCCCTTCTCGCCCAGGAACAGCATGTCGTGCCCGGAGATCAGCGCCAGGTTGACCTCCGGGATGACGGTGTCGTCGTAGCCCAGGATGCCGGGGAACAGCTCCTCGCCGGCGCTCAGCGCCCGCATGAAGTTGTCGCGGATCTCTTGCTTGACGGTCTTGGAACGCCAGCCGCTAGCGGTCAGCTCGGCGAGGTTGCTTGGTTTGTGGTGCGTCATGCGGTTGGGGAAGGGACTTCGGGCGGTGGTCGGCGGGCGGCGTGGGGCGGGAGAGGACAGGGGGCGAGTGGATTATAGCGCCCCCGCCCGGCGAGCCAAGTTTCGGCGTGATTCTCACCCGGCCCGGGGCGCCGGGCTCGGTTGCCCAGAAAACCTGCCGCCCGCGTGACAACGCTGCGGGGAACCGGCCATTGTCCTTATATCGCCGGATTGCGACCTCCTCCCACGCCCGAGCCGACCCGACATGAAACGCCGCCCCGCTCCGCTACTCCGATCCGGTTCACGCCGTCGGCCGCTCCACGCCGAGCAGCTGGAGCCCCGCTGCCTGATGAGCGGCGACGCCGGGGCCGTCGTCGGTGGGGCGGCGCTGGTCGAACCCGCTGATGACGCGCCGGCGCTGTCGGCAGCGATTGGCCAGGCGAGCCCGACCTCCGAGGACGCGGTGCTCAACTCCCGCGAGGAGCTGCGGGCGTGGCTGACCGCCGAGATCGACCGTCAGTACGGGGACCTGTTCGGCCAGCCGTGGAACTACGACTGGATCGTGTGCGGCGACGTCATCACGATGCCGATCGCATTCTTGGCGGTCGACAGCGTTGCAGTGAGCGGTGTCGTTAGCAACGCAGCGTTGGATTACTCAGCGACCAACGTGCAGGTAGAGGGCGTCGACGAGGCCGACCTGATCGAGACCGACGGGCAGTACGTCTACATCGTGTCGGGCGATCAGCTAGTCGTCGTTGACGTGCGGGACCCGGCGAGTCCGCAGGTGGCGTCCCAGGTAGAGCTCGATTCGGCGCCGTCGGGCATGTACCTGTCGGAGGGACGCTTGACGCTGATCTCGTCGACGCATGCGCCGACCGCGATGCCCATCATCGGCTTACGGTCAGTGGTTCCAACGTCCGCCGCCGGCCGCACGACCACCGTTGATGTGTTCGACATGACGGATCGTGAGCAGCCGAGCCTGGTGGGGCGGACCGAGTTCGCCGCTGGGCTTGTCGACTCGCGGATGGTGGAGGGCCAGCTGCGGCTGGTGCTGCAGGACGCGCCGGCGTGGTCGATCCTGCCGTCGCCTACCTGGGGCCAGCGGGACGCGTCGCCAGAGTCGGGGGAGTTCCGTCTTGCGGAATTCGCCTACGAGTCGCGTGAAGCGTACCTGGAACGTGTGCTCGACGACGCCGTGCGGCGGCTCGCGGGCGGCTACCGCACGCTCGATGGGCACGGCAACGTGGTGCACGAGAGCGGCGACCATGCCTGGCTTCCTGCCGAGCTCCGTGAAAGGCTGACGGCGCCGGGGTACTACCTGGGTGGCCAAGAAAGCACGGTGACGGTCGCCACGATCGACGTGCAAGCGGCGGCCCCGCAAGTGATGGACACCGAGGAGTTCACCGCCGCCGGCCAGCTGACCGTCTACGGCGACAACGACAACCTCTACGTCTTCGCCAGTGGGGGCTACGCCTCTCAGTCGACCGCCATCCGCAAGTTCTCGTTCGGCGCCGAGTCGGGGCAAGTCGAGCTGGCCGCGACCGGAGTGCTGGACGGCACGCCGCTCAACCAGTTCAGCATCGACGAGCACAACGGCTACCTGCGGGTGGTCAGCAGCGGCTACGGATGGGGCGAGGGCCACCAGGTCACGGTGTTCGAACAGCAGGACGACCAGCTCGTGCAGGTGGGCGAAGTCGATCGCCTGGCGCCCAACGAGGACGTCTACTCGGTCCGCTTCATGGGCGACCGCCTGTTCTTTGTGACGTTCCGCAAGGTCGACCCGCTGTTCGCTGTTGACCTGAGCGACCCGACCGACCCCCAGGTTTTAGGCGAGCTGAAGCTGCCCGGCTACAGCGACTACCTGCAGCCGATTGACGAGAACACGCTGCTGGCGATCGGCCGCGGCGCCGACGAGCAGACCGGGCTGTTCGAGGAGCTGCAGGTTTCGCTGTTCGACGTGTCGGACCTGGAGAACCCAGCGTTGATCGACCGCTTCTCGTTCGACGGCGACCGCAGCACGGCCACCATCGCCACCGGCAACCGCTGGGCCCGCGGCGACGGCGACCACCACGCCGTCAGCTACTTCGCCGACGAGGGGCTGCTGGCGCTGCCGGTGCACACCGAGCAGCAAGACTGGTTTTGGGGTTCGGAGGGAACCGGCGGCCCCGGCGGGCTGCAGCTCCTGCGACTGGACCCCGTGGACGGGATTACCGTCGAGACCCTCATCGAGCACGACACCGCGATCAGCCGTTCGCTCCGCATCGGCGAACATCTGCTGGCGATTTCCGATGGCCGGCTGACGAGCCACGCGTTGGCCAGCCTGGGTGAGACCGCTGGCGCTGTGTCATGGCAGACCGAAGCGGCGTTGACGCTTGCCGCGTTGCAGCCGTTGCCGAACATCACTCCGACAGGCATCTCGCCGATTGAGGTCGCGTTGGCCGAGCCGGACGTCGCGGCGGGCCCGGTCTTCGTTCCGCCGGCAGAGGCCGCCCCCGCGGGGGCCCGGCCGAGGAAGGCCCTGGAGACGCCGCTCACGCAAACGGTCGAGCAGGACCTCAACGAGCTGGCCCGCCTGCAGGCGGGACGCGCAGCGGAGGCACAGCCCTGGTGGGATGACTTTGGCGCCGACGCCGAGCCCGCTGCGGCCGAGGCGGAACCCGCCCCCGGCAGGCCCGCGAAGGGGCTCTCGGCGGGCTGGCGGGGCGTGTTCGGCTAGCGGAAGGAAGGCGCGAACCCACCGGCGCCCGCGGTGTCCTGACTGCCGAAGCCCACCCCTTGGCGCCTCCGGCATCGTCCGGTTTCGGCGCCTCTAGCGAGGAGGAGTCAGCCGTGCACGTTTTCTCTGCCATTGCACCGATGCGCCTACGCTCCTGCTGAACCGACCGGTTCGCAGCGATTGGTAGCGCGCCTTCTGCCGCTGAATCCTACCCATCAGCCGCCGGCCGCCGCTTGGCCGACGCGACTTCTTGACGAAAGCAATGCGATGACGCTGGACAAGCGTACGCGCGAGCAGATGCTGGCGCACTGTGGAGCGATCCACGAGGACGACGGGGTCGACCCCCGAGACTACTTCAAGCCGCCCCGCAACGAGCGTCAGCAGAACCGTAAGGCGCTGCAGCTCTGCCGGCAGGTGGCGCAGACGCTGGACCAGGTGTTCGCCGGCGAGCTGGGCGACGCCGGTCTGTCGGACCTGAGGGTGGCGGCCGTGCGGCCGGCGCCCGACGCGTCGCGGCTGCTGGTGAGCGTCTGGAACGACGCGCCCCACGAGCCGTTCCACCGCGAGCTGCTCGCCAGCCGGCTCCGCCGTATTTCGGGCAGGCTGCGCACCGAGGTCGCCGCCGCCGTGACGCGTCGCCGGGCGCCGATCCTGGAGTTCGAGGTGCTGGCCGAGGCCGATCCGCCGCTGGGGGGCGCCGCATGAAGCCAACCCCGGTGGAGGACTACGCCGGCTGGCTCGTCGATCCGCTCACGCCCGAGGCCGCTCGGTCGATAAACCGGCTGCAGCGCGCCGACGGCGTCTGCGCGGTGGCCGTGATGCCCGACGTGCACCTGTCGACCGGCGTGTGCGTCGGCGTCGCGGCGGCGGCTTGTGGCGTGGTGCTGCCCCAGGCGGTCGGCGGCGACATCGGCTGCGGCATGGCGGCCGTGGCGTTCGACGCGCCCGCGACGGCGCTCGACGAGCGCTCCGCCGCGCGGGTGCTGGCCGCCTGCTACGAGGCGGTCCCCGCCGCCCGGCGCCGTGGCCCGGCCGAACCGCTGCCCGAGCCGCTGCGGGCGGCGCCGCTCAGCGACCCCGCGCTCCAGAAGCTCGCCCGCCGCGACGGCGCCGTGCAGCTCGGCACGCTGGGCCGCGGCAACCACTTCCTGGAGCTGCAGGCCGACCAGGAGGACCGGCTGTGGGCGATGGTGCATAGCGGATCGCGGGCGATGGGTCAGGCGGTGTTCCGCCGGCACACGGAGCACGCTCCAGTAGTGGGCGAAGGGCTGTTGGGCCTGGCCCCGGACGATGCCGCGGGCCGCGCCTACCTCAACGATGCGCAGTGGTGCGCCCGCTACGCGCAAGAGAACCGCCTGGCGATGCTCCGCGCACTCGAGGGCGTGCTGCGGCGGGTGCTCGGCGCGCGGGCGGACTGGGGCAGCCTGATCCACTCCGACCACAACCACGTCCGCCTGGAGGCGCACGACGGCCAAGAAGTGTGGATGCACCGCAAGGGCGCCCAGTCGGCGGGCGGGGGCGAGCCGGGCGTCGTCCCGGGGTCGATGGGGACCGCCAGCTTCCACACGGAGGGACGCGGCTGCGCGGCGGCGCTCAACTCCTGCTCGCACGGCGCCGGGCGGCGGCTCTCCCGCACCGACGCCCGCCGCGCAATCAGCCGCCGGGCGTTTGAGCAGCAGATCGACCGAGTGTGGATCGACCGCCGCCGCGCCGACCGGCTGCTGGACGAGGCGCCCGCCGCCTACAAGGACATCCGCCAAGTGATGCGGGCCCAGCGGGAGCTGTGCCGCGTGGTGCGCGAGCTGCGGCCGGTGCTGAACTACAAGGCGGGGTAGCGCGGCCGCTAGTCCCGCCGCGGCTGGTAGTAGAAGCAGCCGTCTTCGGCGCCGATCAGCAACTCGGGAACGCCGTCGCTGTTCCAGTCGACTGTGGTGGGGCTGGTCGTGTGGCCGGCCAGCCGGTGGCCGCTGAGCCTGGTAGGCTTGCGCAACAGGGTTGGGCCGCCCGAAGCAGCGTTCTCGAGCAACTCGGCGCTGCGTCCGTTCACCAGCAAGTCGAGGTCGGAGTCGCCGTCCCAATCAACTAGCGACAGTTTGCGGCGCCCGCTTTTTCCTGCGACCCCGTCGGTCAGGCGCAGCGGCTCACCGCTTTCGGCGTGACCGAAGAGCCGCTCCGGCGGCGCGACGCAGAACCCGGCCTGGTCCGGCACGCCACGGAACAACGCGAGGAAGCCTTCGTGGTCCAGCATTACTAGGTCCATCGTGTTGTCGCGGTCCCAGTCGACCGCCACCGGCGTAGTCCGCCATTGGGTGACAAGATCGCCCTCGGCCGGGTCCCACCAGTTCCACGCCGGCTTAGGCGGCGGATCACCCCCTACGACCTTTACGGGGCGGGCGGCGGCCAATTCTGGATGGCCGGGCGCGCCGATGTTTCGCAGCCAGAGGACCTTGCCCCAGATGGAATTGAGCACGATGTCGGGCAGTCCGTCGGCGTTCAGATCCGCGACGCCGAGGGTGGTGTAACCCCACTTCGATTCGCACGGGCCTTGGATCGAGCCGTTCCGACCGGCCTGGATGCGGAATGGCTCGCCGCCGGCCTGCAGGTGGACCGGGGCCGCCCAGCGGGGAGTGTCGACGCCTGCGGGTTGGCCCAGGTTTTCGATGAAGCCGATGAAGCCCGCCGAGTTGCCCGCCAGCAGGTCCTGGTCGCCGTCGTTGTCCCAGTCGATGGCGACCGGCGTCGCCAGCGCGCCGTAATTGACGTGGTCGGCCTGCTGCTGGAAGAACACAGGCGGCAGGAACTGAGGAACGCCGTCGATCACGGCGCCGGAGTTCTCGAGCAATGCGACGCGGCCATCTTCCTGACCAACGACGAGGTCGACGTCGCCATCAGTGTCCCAGTCGATCGCGGTCGGGACGATCATGCACAGCTCCATCTTGATGGGAGCACCGTTGTGAGTCAGCGGCCGCCCGGCTGCGTACACCGGTTCTTCGCTGCCGCCGGTGTTCTGGAAGTAGGTGAAGCCGTCGATAAACTCGCCGCACAACAAGTCGAGGTCGCCGTCGGAGTCGAAGTCGGCCAGGCTCGGACTTGGCATGCCGTAGACGTCGACGTCCGCGTCGCCGGCTTGCAGCTTCACGGCTTCGTCGTAGACGGGGGACTGGTTCGTGCCGCGGTTCAACGCGACGAAGACGTAGCCGTGCAGCGGCCCGTTGGTCCACTCGCCGTGCTGGTCGTAGGCGTTGTCCCAGCCGTAGTCGCCCCAATAGCCGACGCCGATCACCAGATCCAAGAGCCCGTCGCCGTTGTAGTCCACCAGCTTACGCTGATCGGCGCGGGTGCGGCCCGAGCCAACCTTAAGTTTGCTCGGCGGATGGGGGACCGTGTCGGTGAAGCCTCGCCCGCGGAAGTTGACCCACTCACGCCCCGGAGTGAGAACACGAGGCTCGCCGTCGACGTGGCTCACGCTGATGTTCGACCGCCCGTCGCCGACCCGCCGGGCGGGCAGGAACACGGGAGAATCGCCGCCCGGGTTCTCAAAAACGTACACGCCGTTGTGCGGCACGTCCGGGCAGGAGACCACTAAATCGAGGTCGCCGTCAGAGTCCCAGTCCATCGGCAGCGGCCACGCCCACAGGCCTACCTTGAGATCGACCACCAAGCCCGGGTTGTTGTAGGGCAGCCGCGTCAGGTCGGTGGCCGCGGCGGGTAGGGCCAGCGCAAGGATGAGCAGGGAGATTCGCATCGGAGCCGGTCCCGCGAGTGCGTGGAGTTGGGGACCCAATGATATCGGCCGTACGGCCCGCCCGCCAACCGGAACGCCGGCCCTCAGCGGCAGTGGCCGGCGTCTAGAAGGCCCGCCAGACGATCGAAAGCGACTCGGGCTGCGTTTCTTCCTCACCGTCCACGGCGGCTGCGGTCGCCGGTGTGGTCCACTCGTCGTCCTGCAGGCTGCTGTAGGCCAGGTCGAGCAGGAGCAGCTCGTCGGACGCCGCATTAGACGCGGCGGGCGTTGTTGCGAGGCCCTTGGTTGGCCGCAGTGCAGACTCGACGGGCGTGTTTTCGATTGGGTAAGCCGCTACTGTGGCCGGCTGCTCACTAGCGTCCGCCATTGCGGTGGAGGATGGTACAGCCTCGACTGCTCCGTCGTGGGTCGTCGGCGCAGCGGCCGCGACGACCGGCGGGGCGAGCACGGCGTCCAGGTTGTCGCGCCAGACGGTGTAGTCGGCTGTGTCGACGCGGCCGTTGTTGTTCCCGTCGGCGGCCAGGTCGGTGGTCGAGCCGTAGCTCGCCCGCCAGACCGCGTAGTCGGCTTGGTCGACGGCGCCGCTGTTGTCGTAGTCGCCCGGCAGGGTGGCCGCGGTGTGGACGCCCGGCGTGCCGCCGTTGGCTGCGCTCGCCCGCCAGTTGCTGGCCTGGGTGTGGTCGCCGAACAGGTCGATCGCCTCGAGCGAGGGCCCATCGCCGTCGGCGGCCTCGGCCCACGGATCAGAGTCGTCGTAGGTGAAGTCGTGGATAGTGGCGCCGCCGCTGTCGGTGAGGGTGACCTGATCGCCGCCGTTGCCGAGCTTGCCGCCGTACTGGCCGGCGATGGCGATCCCGGCGCCGTAGCGCGCGGCAAAGGCTTCGGCGTTCTCCACCACCACCACCACCGCCTGGCCGGGCGCGAGCGACGTGACCGACCCGGTCGTAAAGTCGAACGTTATCCCGCCGCCCAGCTGCACGCCGTTCAGGCTGATCGGGTTGCTGCTGGTGTTGACCAGCTCGATGAACTCGAAGTCGTCCTCTTCGGCGCCGGGGACCACCAGCAGCTCGTCGGCGGTCGGGTCCGCCGGGTGGTAGTGCAGCTCGCTGATCCGCAGGCTGCTGGCGTCGGCCGGCAGCTCGACCGAGAAGAGCCCGGTAACGAGCGAGCTCCACGGCGAGATGCCCTCGGCGCCGGGGCCGGTCTGCACGTGCACGGCCAGGGCGCCGTCGCCCGGCGCCAGGATCTGGGCGCCGGTCCCGTTTGAAGTCTCGTAGAAGCGGATGTCGGCCACCTGCATCTCGTTCGCGTTGAACTTGAGCGTGGGGAACATCAGCTTGTACGACGTGTACGCGGTGGCGTTGTCAACGGAAACCACAGGGCCCTGCGTCTGACGCTGCGTGGGCAGGTTGATGCTGCCCGAGTCGATCAGCGTCCAGTTCTCCGCCAGGCCGGTGCTGTTGTCGTTGCTCTGGATGGGGTCGTTCGTACCGTACAGCTCCCAGGAAGACGGGTCGCGGCCTTGGGCGTCGTTGGCGGTGGTCAGTTGGAAGCTGCGAACGACCGACGCCCCGACGCCGGGCGTCAGGATGATGCCGGAGTTGGCGCCGCCGAAGTTGAGGTACTTCGTGCCCGAGTTGCCGTCCAGCGCGTCGGACGGCCGCTCGTTGCCCGGGTAGCTGCTGTTGCCCGACACGCTCGTGCCGGGGACTCCGAACGCGCGGGCGTTGATCTGGGTGGTATCGTTGATGGTGATGGGGCCGGTGTACTCGATCGCGTTGGGCGAGATGCCGCCGCCGTCGGCCCGTGGGTCGGTCCCGTCCAGCGTGTAGTAGATGTCCGCCCCGAGCGTCGCGGTCAGTGTGACCTGCTGCCCCGGCGAGGTGTTGCCGGGCGCCGGTGAGAAGGCCGGCAGGTTGATGAGCTGCTCGTCCATCCAGTTGGCGCGGATCACCAGCCAGTTCGCCAGGTGGCTGACCTCCGCCTCCCAGCCGGTCAGGCCCGGGTCGGCGTAGGTCCCGCCGTTGGGGGCGATGTTGGGCCACTCCTGGAAGTTGCGGACTTGGGCCTCGGCGATCTGCGACGCCAGCCCGTTGACGGTAGCGCGGAGGCCGTCGTCGCTCAGCACGCCCTGGCGGAGCTCCTGCCAGCGGTCGACCCACCGCTGGGCGAAGTTGGGGTCGTCGAACAGGGGGCCCCACCAGTCGGACTCGAAGAAGTCCACGTCCGGCAGGAACCAGCCCTCCGGGTTGGACGACCGCGAGTCGTCGTCGGCGCCGCTCGAGCGGTCGAAGTCCCAGACCGGCCCGAAGGCGATCTTGCCGTCGCGGTCCTTGGTGAGGAAGGTGCTGAGCCGCAGCCCGTCGGGCTCCTTCGACAGCACGCGGAGGATGTGGTGGTCGATCGACGTGTCGACCTCGAAGTACGCCTGGTAGCCCAGCTCCGGGTCGGTGGAGTTGGGGCCGTACAGCGCGTCCTCGAAGTCCTGGATGTAGCCGCGCAGGTAGTCGACCTGGGCCTGCGTCATGTCGAGCCGGCCCGGCTCCTCGTGCACCAGCCACGAGTCGCCCAGCGTGGGGATGTTCCGGTCGGTCTTCCAGGCGCCGTCGGGCGGGGTCTCGCCGTCGGGGCCGTCCAGCGCGAAGATGTACCCGCCGGTGATGTCGGGCTCGCTGTTCTGGGTGGGGGTCAGCTCCTCGATGTACACACGGTCGCCGTCGCGCTTGATGTTCTCCATCAGCACGTACACGCCCATGTAGTCGCCGGCGTCGAGCTGGTCGCCGTCGTAGTTGGCGTACACCTCGACAAAGCGGACCCGCGGCGCCCACTTGCCCATCTGGCGGCTGAGCTCGAAGAACGTGGCGTTGCGGATCATCGCGCGGTCGAAGTTGTACGGCGCGTACAGGATCCAGTCCGACTCGGACGGCATGCCCAGCAGCTCGACGTTCTTGTCCTCGCCGTTCTCGTCACGGATCTCGATCCGCAGGTTGGTCTTGGGGTTGCCGGCGGTGCTGCGGCCGCGGCGGTGCTGGCCGATCAGCGTGCTCAGGTCGGCCGTAGCGCCGAGCGAGGCCCGCCCGGTCGACTCGTCGACCTCGTGCAGCGAGAGCACCGCGTCCTCGAAGTCGCCGGTGCCGGGCGTGCCGGCGCCGAAGTTCTCCAGCACGATGATCGGCAGGTCGGACGTGAAGGCGCCGGTCGCGGCGTCGGTGCGGGTGTAGCTCTCGGTGTGCACGCCGCCCACCTGGCCGACCGGCCCGAACGCGCGGGCGCGGACCTGCGTAGTGTCGCTGATCAGCAGCGGGCCGGTGTACAGCGGCGAGCTGGCGGTGGGCGCGCTGCCGTTGGTGGTGTAGCGGATCACCTCCGAGTTGTCGGCCGTTGCGAGCGTGAGCTGGAACGAGCTCACGAACGGACCGCCGGTGTGCGAGAACTGCACGTCCGACGCCCTCAGGTTGGTGTTGGGCAGCCCCGGCGTGGGCGACTGCAGGGCGCCAACCACGACCGGTTCGATCAGCCCGCCGGACGTGGTCAGCAGGTTGACCGCCGCCAGCAGGTCGGAGCTGCCGCTGCTGCGGTTGAGCATGTGGACCGCCAGCACGTTCTCGCCTTCGACCAGCAGGTGGGAGAAGGAAGAAACGTCGAAATCGACGTAGTTGACCGCGGCGCCGTCGGGGTGCTCGTCGGTGGCGGTCGAGTCGTAGCCGGGCGACGACGGGTCGTTCGCGCCCGCGACGCGGGTCCCGTTGATGTACGCGATGAAGCCGTCGTCGTACTTCATCTGCAGCTTGCTGAGCAGCGTGTCCGCGCCGTCGACCGTGAAGGGGATCCGCACGTAGGCGGTGGTCGTGCCGGACGGCAGCACGGTGTCGAGCAGGCCCGCGTTGGCGTAGTTGGTCCCCGAGGTCTCGTAGCCCAGGCTCGCTACGCCCGCCTGCCAGCCGGCGTCGTTGAAGCCGGGCTGCATCCAGGCGCCGTCGACCGACGCGTTGCTGGGGACGAGGTAGCGCGCGCTGCTCTCGGGCGTGACCACCGCCGGGCTCGACGAGTCGAACGCCACGCCGTACGACACATTCGAGATCTGGGGCGGGTACTCCGCGCCCGATGGGCCGAACTCCGACAGGACCACGCCGCCCGGGTCGACCAGCGCGACGTACTCGCCATCGGAAGCGAGCGAGAAGTTGGTGTGCACCGCGCCGGCCGAGTCGACCTTGTCCTCGCCGCTGGCGAACACCACCAGGAACTGCCCGGGCGCGAGGATGGTGGGCGTCGAGAAGCTCCACTTGTTCAGGTCGCCCGGGTCGTCGGTGAGGCTGTAGCCCTGCAGGTTGGCGGACGCGTCGCCGTTGTTGTAGATCTCGATCCAGTCGGACGCGGCGCCGTCGCCGTCCTCGAGCACGCCGCCGTTGGAGGCCATGAACTCGCTGATCAGGAGGTCCGCCGCCAGCAGCTCGCGCGACTCCAAAGACTCGAACGCTAGTCGCTTCCGCATCTGTTTCGCCCGCATACATCGGTGTGTGAAGAATCAGAGAAGAGACCTTCATCCTACTGATGCGCTACGGCTATGGCGCAAGCGAAAACAGGTTGCGGCAGTTGATTTTCAAACTTTGTGCAGCGGCCAATTCTCACTCGCCGTGGGTTACATGGAAAATGTTTCGTGCAGCTCATTTTGTTGGAAAAAGGCGCTCTGTTGAGGCGGCATCAAACGCTCTGTCGCGCGTCGCTTTGCGCTTCTACGCGGCGCCTGGCGGCGTCCTGTTGATCGCGCCGCGAGTCAGCCGCGGTCGCTGTCGGGGCAGCATGCCGTGGGCTGCCCACCGGCAGCCGCCCAAGGACCGGCCGAGTTGGGCCTTGTCTGTGCCCGCAGCGAGCTGGTTGCGGCGGGCCCGGCCGGAATGTATTATTGTGTGCAAAGTCAATAGCAGGGCGGCCCGCTGCTGCGATCCGCCTGGTCCGGACACCCGAGGTGTGTTGATGCCGTCTTCCCTCGCTGCGAGTTCGTTGTTGCTGTGCGCCCTGGCCGCGGCTTTCGTGGGCGCCAAGCAGGCTCAGGCCCAGGCCGAATCGACCACTCCGGGCGATCAATTCCTGGACGGCATCGGCGAGACCGCGCTCGTCGCCCGCTACCCGCTCAGCGGCGACCTGCGGGACACGTCGCGGCATCAGCGGCAGGCGTCGCTGCACGGCGCGGCCGAGTCTTTCGCGGACGACGAGAAGTTCGGGCGTGTCCTGACGCTGGCTGGCGGCAACGGCGGATTCGTTGAGATCCCGGGCGACGCGCTGATCGGCGTCGACAGCGTCAGCGTCTGCGGCTGGGTCTACCTCCGGTCGGACGCGCCGTGGCAGCGGTTCTTCGACTTCGGCCGCAGCACCACCGCCAACTTCTTCTGCACGCCGATCGGCGAGGGCGCCGACGAGGGCTACCGCGCACGCATCACGGATTCTGGCTGGGCCAACGAGGTCGGCCCCGTGTCCCCTCGCATCGGGCTCAACAAGTGGGTGCACCTGGCGGTCGTGCTCGACGCCGCCGGCAAGACGCTCACGACCTACGCCGACGGCAAGCAGGCCGCCCAGTCCAAGGACGTCGACCTGACGCTCGAGGACGTGCTGGACCAAGAGAACGAGGATCGCAATCAGCTCTACCTGGGCAAGTCGCGGTACGAAACCGACCAGACGCTCAACGCCAAGTTGCACGACGTGCGGCTGTACTCGATCGCCCTGAGCAAGGAGCAGGTCGCCACGATCTACGGCAACGGCCTGTCTGGCGAGTCTTCGTCTGGCGAGGCGCCACAGCGGCCCGCCGACGAAAAGCCGATGGAGGTCGCCGATGCGCCCACGGCCCCGGTGATCGACATCGCCGGCGTCGATGAAGTGGCGGTCACCACCACGGTTGGCGATCTTCCCCGGCTGCCGACGATGGTAGCGGCGACCTACTCTACCGGTTCGGCCGGCCCGGACGTGCGGGTGATCTGGCCAGCGCCGAAGGACAACCGGCAGACGCTTGAGGAGGGCACGTACACCGTGACCGGCGTGGTGCCGGGCGCGGACGTCGAGGCGACAGCGGTGGTGACGGTGGTCGCCGACACGGAAGATTCGGCCCCGGATGGCCCAGCACTCGAGCCGTTCCCGCTGGGGCAGGTCACGCTCAACCAGGACGCCGAGGGCCGCGACACGCTCTTCATGCAGAACCGCGACAAGTTCGTCGATGGTCTGGTGGCCACCGACCCGGACAGCTTCCTCTACATGTTCCGTGACGCGTTCGGCCAGCAGCAGCCCGACGGCGCCCGGCCGCTGGGCGGGTGGGACAGCCAGACCACCCGGCTCCGCGGTCACGCCAGCGGCCACTACCTGTCCGCCATCGCGCAGGCCTACGCCGGCGCGACCTACGACCAGCAGGCCCGGGCCGATCTGAAGCAGAAGATGGACTACCTGATCGAGACCCTCCACGAGTTGTCGAGCCTGTCGGGCCGCCCGGCGGAGCAGGGCGGCCAGGCGACCGCCGACCCCGCGGCCGTCCCGCCGGGGCCGGGCCGCGAAGGCTACGACTCGGACCTCAGCGAGGAGGGCATCCGCACCGACTACTGGAACTGGGGCGAGGGCTTCATCAGCGCCTACCCGCCCGACCAGTTCATCATGCTGGAGCAGGGCGCCACCTACGGCGGCCGCAACAGCCAGGTGTGGGCGCCGTACTACACGCTGCACAAGATCCTCGCCGGTCTGCTCGACTGCTACGAGGTGGGCGGCAACGAGAAGGCGCTCGAAGTCGCCCACAACATGGGCGTGTGGGTGCACGAGCGGCTCCGCCAGGTCCCCGAGGCGACCCGCATCAGCATGTGGAACCGCTACATCGCCGGCGAGTACGGCGGCATGAACGAGGTGCTCGCCCGGCTCTACCGCCTGACCGACGACCAGCGCATGCTCGAGTGCGCGCAGCTGTTCGACAACACCAACTTCTTCTTCGGCGACGCCCAGGCCTCGCACGGCCTGGCCCGCAACGTCGACACCATCCGCGGCCGGCACGCCAACCAGCACATCCCGCAGATCGTCGGCGCGTTGGAGACCTACCGTTGCAGCCAGGACCCGCGGTACTACGACGTCGCCAGCAACTTCTGGCGGCTGTGCACGGACGGCTACATGTACGCCATCGGCGGCGTGGCCGGCGCGAGCACGCCCAACAACGCCGAGTGCTTCACCGCCGAGCCGGACAGCCTGTTCGCCAACGGGTTCTCGCGCGGCGGGCAGAACGAGACCTGCGCCACCTACAACCTGCTGAAGCTGAGCCGCGGTCTCTTCCTGTACGAGCAGGACGCCCGCTACATGGACCACTACGAGCAGGCCCTCTACAACCACATCCTGGCCTCGGTCGACGAGGACAGCCCCGGCAACACGTACCACGTGCCGCTCAACCCGGGGTCGCGCAAGCAGTTCGGCAACGGCTCGATGCGCGGGTTTACCTGCTGCAACGGCACGGCCTTGGAGAGCAGCACCAAGCTGCAGGACTCCATCTACTTCCGCGGCGCCGACAACCAGAGCCTGTACGTCAACCTGTTCGTTCCATCTACGCTCGACTGGCAGGAGCGGGGCGTGACCGTGACGCAGGGGACCAGCTTCCCGTACTCCGACCGCACGAAGCTGACGATCGACGGCGCCGGCCGGTTCGACCTCCGGGTCCGCCAGCCGCACTGGGCCGAGGGCGTTAAGCTGTGGGTCAACGGCGAGCCGGCCGACGCGACCGCCGCCGACGGCGGCTACCTGACCGTCAGCCGCGACTGGCAGGCCGGCGACGTGGTCGAGCTGCAGACCCCGTTCCGGTTCTGGCTGAGCCGCGTGATGGACCGGCCCAACATCGCCAGCATCTTCTACGGCCCCGTGCTGCTGGCGGTCGAGGAGTCCTCCCGCCTACCAACCTGGCGTCGGATCCCGCTCGACGCCAACGACCTGGCCGGCGCCATCGAGGCCGACCCGGCCAAGCTTAGGTTCCGCATCGGCGAGCTAACGCTCAAGCCGTTCTTCGAGACCTACGACCGCTACTCCGTGTACGTGGACGTCGCGCCCGAGTAGGCGGGCGGCCTAGTCGGCCAGGCGCTCCTTCAGGAAGCCCGCGAACACCTCCCAGTCGCCCGGGACCATCCCGTGGCCGCCGTCGTGCATGTAGTAGCTGAGCGTGCCGCCTACCTGCTGACCGGCGGGCGGCAGCTCGGCGGCGTCGACGCCGGTCTGGCCCAGCAACTCGTACACGGGCGTGGCGGCCTTGGCGGCCAGGAATTCGCCCTTGGGGTCAGACCACTTGTCGGACGTGCCGGTCTGCAGCAGCAGCGGGCGGGGCGCGATCAGCGCGATCAGCTCGTGCGCGTCGAATGGCGCCCGCCGCGGTTCCGGGCCCCACTGCTGGTAGTTCTTGGCGAACTGGTACGCGTACCGCTCGGGCGAGGCCAGGTGGGCGATGGTCTCGCCGTAGTTGCGTCGGCTCAGCGCGGCGCCCCCTTCGCCGGAGCAGCTCGCGATCACCGCGGCGATGCGCTGGTCGTTGGCGCCGGCCCACAGCACGGTCTTGCCGAGCCGCGAGATGCCGGTGATCGCCACCCGGTTGGCGTCGACCAGCGGGTCGGTCTCAAAGTAGTCGACCACCCGGCTGATGCCCCAGCACCACGCCGCGATGGCGCCCCACTGGTCGTCCGCCAGGTTGTCGCCGGCGGCGCCACGGATGCCGTGCTGGGCAGCGTCCTTCGCGTCAATTTCGATGTCCGCGTAGTTCAGCGTGGCGATGCCGAGCCCGTTCTCCACAAACAGCCGCACCGGCAGTTTGCCGAACCGACCCGGTCCTTCGGCGGGCACACGTTGCTGCGACTGTCGATCCCACCGCTGCCCGACACGCACCGCCGGGTCGTCGACCCTCTGATTGTTGGGCACGAAACTGATTGAGAGCAGCACCGGCGCTGGTTGCTCCAGCTTGGCCGGAGTGTAGACCAGCAGCTTGATCGACGGCGCCGAATCATCATCGCCCAGGGGGATGGTCACCTGCTCACGCGTGGCGAGTCCGTCGAACGCTGGCGTGGGGCCTTCGGTCACTTCAGCGCGGACCTTGGCCGGCTTGCCTGGCGCGCGGCCGAACTGTTGGCTCTCGATCAGCGCGTGCAGCTCTGGCCGACGCTGCTCCCGCCACGCGTCGGGCGTGGCGACCGCCTCGCCGCTAGACAGCCGCAGCGGGTCGGGCAGCGTGTAGTCGCCGACCTCCGCCTCGGTGTAGTTGACCGCCACTCCCGCCACCTCGTCGTCTGGGTAGTCGGGCAGTTCGACGCCGATCGCCGGCTGGGAGAGCATCACGGCTACGGCGAAACCGACCAACAGTGCACGGCTAGTCATGAGAGGTTCCTTGCGGACTAGGGGGAGGTGTAGCGGCGGGCGCGGCAAGAATCCGCACGGGGCCGAGCAGGCCCGACTCGGCCAGCCTTGGGGGGCGGAACCGCAGGCCGCCGCGCGAGCCCGGCAGCACTTGCTGATCGGGCGGACCAGCGAGGTCGCCCGCGATGCGGTTGGTCCATTGGTTGGTGACGCTCACTTCCAGTTCGTTCTCGCCGGAACGCAGCGCGCTGCGCAGGTCGAACCGGTAGGGCGACTTCCAGCACAGCCCCAGCGGCCGGCCGTTGAGCGAAGCCTGGGCGATGTCGCGGACGTCGCCCAGGTCGAGCAGCAGCTCGCCGCCGGAGTCAAGCCATTCGGGGGCGGCCTCGAAGCGAACCAGAAACCGGGCGGTCCCCGAGAAGTACTTCACGCCGGGGGTCTGGTGGTCGGTGAGCGGCGCCAATGTATCAATTGTGATTTCTTCCGGGGCGCCCAGGTTCGGTGGGAATGAAACCGTCCACGGACCCGTAAGCTCTTCGATCTCTTCGGTGGCCGCTATTGATCGGGCTGCCTCCGCCGTAGGAGTATCGTCGTGCAGCACAACGAACACCGTCTCGTTGGGCTGCAGACGCAGCTGCAGCTCGGTTCGGCCGTCGGTTGTCGAGGCGGGGCAGGGCGTGGCGCCGCCGGTGTCGGGCCGCCAAACCTCGGCGTGCTGGGCGTCGGCGCGGAGCCTCAGTTGCAGCGTGGCGGTCTGCGGCATCAGGTTTGACAGGTAGTACAGGTCCGCGTCGTCCGTGCGGCGGTGCGTCCACGCGACCTCGGTGCCGAGCGGTCCGGCCCACTCGAGGTCGGGCTTGGCGCCGACCCGGTCAAGCACGTCGGCCAGCGGGCGGCCCCACACCACCATCCCCTCGCCCACGTGGCGGATGGTCCTCGTGACGCCGTTGAGGTCCCCCCACAGCTCCTCACCCAGTTGGGCCACTGCATTGTCGGTGTCCGGTTGGCCCATCAAGCTCGGCGAGCTGATTGGTCGCGGGCCAACAATCACGGCGCCGGCGATCACCAGTTTCCACAGCTTCTCCATCAGCTCCGGCCGCATCCGTTGTTCATTTGGCAGCACCAGGACGCGGTAGCTCATGCCGTCGGGCAGGGTGAGGCGGCCGTCCTCGCCGACCGACAAGCGGTTCAGCAGCACATCGGCGTTGAGGAAGTCGTGCTTGTACCCGTCCGGCGGCGCCGGCTGGGTTCCGGCGCCCCAGATCGGCGGCGTCGACGGCGCGCCCTCGCCCAGCAGGTACGCGATGTCGACCGCCGGCTGGCCCTGCTGCAGCAGGCAGCAGAGCCGCGCGAAGTACTCGTTGAGCGGCCGCGCGTGCTCCGCCCAGGTGATGTTGCGGTGCAGGTGCGTGCCCACCATGGTGTTGCCGGGCGGCGTGTCGAGCGGCTGGTGGGCCGACGTGTGGTAGATCAGCCGGTTGATCCCCTGCGCCAGCCAGTAGTCGCTAACCCGCTTGAGCGAGAACGGCGACTCGTAGCCGCCGCCCGTGAACGCCTCGGCCGCTACGATTGGCTTGCCGTACGCGTGCGCCGCGGACGCCGCGCCGCGGACGTCCTGCAGGTACATCAGTCTTGGGTGCAGGTCGCGGACCCAGAACTCGCCCATCGGGATGTCCACCCGGCTCTTGTTCAGCAGCGTGTCCTCGGGGATCTCGAGCGATACGCCGGACGCTTCGGAGTAAAGCCCCAGGCCGTCCGCCGCCAACCGATCGTGCAGCACGCCATAGTGGTTGTCGGCGTACATGTCGGCCAGCGTGCGGCGGAAGTCCCACAGGAATCGGTTGCTGGTCTGTGCGTCGCCCACCACCCGCCCGGTCAGCACAGGCAGGTACGGCGTCGGGTCGTAGCCGCGGCGGCGACTGAACTCGGCGACCATCTCCTCCGTCCAGTTCTGCGTGCCCGCCTCCCAGCTGTCGACCAGCCAGTACCCTAGTCCCCGCCCGTAGTTGCCGCCGACCGCCTGCCGGAGCAGCTTGGCGTACTGGTCGTAGTAGTCGTTGGTGTGCTTGCGGCTCAGCTTGTCGACCTCGTAGCCCGAGCCCGCGGGCGTGGCGGGCCGGTTGCGGGCGCCGGTGAGCGAGTACCCAAGCCGCAGCACCGTCCACTCGCCGGCCGGCGGCGTCCAATCGAGAGCGCCGTTGGTCCCCAGGCGGTCGGTGAGATCGAGCACGCCGTCGCGGGGGATCGCGGCCGCGGCGGCCTCCGCCTGATCGGCGACCGTCTCATACTCGAACAGGTGGCGGAACCCGGCCTTCTCCTCCCAGCGGTGGACCCGAGCGCCGGGGTTCAGCCGCCACTCCACCAGCGAATAGCTTTCGGCGGGCTGGGGCGGCGCCTCGCTCATGGTCTCGGCCGGTCGGATCGGCGCGCCGGTCAGCTCGATCCGGAAGTATTTGGCGGTGGTCGCCGGAATGGCGAAGGTCCGCACCCGCGCCTGCCGGTAGAGCTGCGTGCCGGGCAGCGTGACTAGTGCTCGGTACCGCCGGCCGTCGTCGCTGGCGGTCACGCGGCCGCAGGGGATCCCCCCGCGGCCCGCGAGGGTGATCGACCGCACGGTGACCGGCTTGTCGAACGACTGCTCAATCCAGGCGGCGCCGCCGTCCGCCGGTGCGCGGACGTCAGTCGACGCGGAGTAGCTGCCGTCGAACAGTCGTTGGCCGTCGATCGGTCCGTTGTTGGTTTCGACCGCCGCCGGCGTTAGCGGCCCAAGCTCGGCGTCGGGCGTGCGGTAGGCGAGCACGCGGGCGTCGCGGTAGAAGCCGGTCTGACCGCCGCGGCCGGCGCCCAGGTCCAGAAACTCGCCCTCGCTGCGCGGCGGCTGCGGGAGCGCGATCGGCGCTGGCGAATCGGCGGTCACCTGCGCCACGCTCCACACCAGTTTCTTCATGGCCTGTTCCGGCCGGACCCAGGGTCCGCCGGTCATGCTCCAGCCGGGCGAGCTGAACACCGCCATCTCCAGGCCGAGCCGCTCGGCTTCATCGGCCGCGTGCCCTACGGCGTCCAGCCACTCGGCGCTGCCGTAGTCGACCGTCGGTTCGACGTTCTGCCCGCCGCCTGCGTTGACGTCGGCCAACTGGAACCCAGCGATGCCGGCCCCCTTCATCCACTCCAGGTCTTTGGTGATCCCCTCCTTACGCACGGCGCCCTTGGTCCAGTGCCACCAGGTCCGCGGCCAGGCCGCTTCGGGCGGGTTGCGAAAGTCGTCCCGCAGTTGCGAAAGGCCATCGCCGGCGCATGGTGAGAGCAGCGCCGCGGAGAGCAACACCGCCAACGCGGTGGGAGTACGCGTGTTGGACATCGGGTGACCGCCCAGGATGAGTCGACCGCCAAGAAAAGCAACGGCTGATCAGTCTATCAGATGGCTGAGCGCGGCGCCGGCGGATTAGCAGACGGAGGACGCTACTGCTCGCCCAGCTCTGGCTTCACGCCGAGCAGGCCGGCAAGTTCCAGCAGCAGCCGCTGCGGCGCGTCCAGCCCGGCCCGCTGAGCGAGCACCGAGCGGGCCAGCGCCGGGTCGTCGGTGAGCAGGCCGTCGACGCCGCGGCTGATCATCGCGGACATGGTCGCGGCGTCGTTGACGGTCCACACGAAGACCTCTTTGCCGCTGGCGTGCGCGGCTTCGATCAGGCGGAGGTCGGCGAACCCGGCGTTCACGGCCAGGAAGTCCGCGTCGATCTTCCCCGGGTCGCCCGCGGCGACGGACATCAGCAGCCCGACCTTCCAATCCGGCCGGAGCGACTTCATCTTGCGGACGCCCTCCCGCTTGAGCGACATCGCCATCACCTGCGCGTCCATCCCGCGGTCGGCGACCGCATCGGCGACGCGCTGCTCGAGCCGTTCGTTGTGGCCGTAGTACTTGAGCTCAATGTTCACGCCGACCTTGCCCTTGCACAGGTCGAGCACCTCGCCGAGCGTAGGCACACGCTGGTCGGCGAAGTCGGGTGAGAACCAACTGCCGATGTCGATGTCAGCGAGATCCGCTCCTTTGGCGTCCCAGATCTTGCGTCGGTCGCGCGCCAGCTTCATGAAATCGCTGTCGTGCATCACCACGACCTCGCCGTCGGCGTTCTCTTGGACGTCAAGCTCGATCCAGTTGGCGCCGGCGTCGATCGCGGCCTGAAAGGCGGCCATGGTGTTCTCCGGCGCCGACACCGACGCGCCGCGGTGCGCCATGATCTGCACGTCGTCCTGGAGCCGGACGCCGCCCAGCGTCGCGGCGCCGATGGTGATGGCGATGATTCCACCGATGACGCCTGCCGACAACAACCGGAACCGCGTCACCCGGAGACGGTCAGCGCTGGGGGCGGTGGTCGGCAGCCCGACCAGGGGCGTCGCCGGTTCGCCATTGCCGCCGATCGTGCGGTAGAGGCTGAGCAGGATCGCCGCGAACGCCGCTGTGTTCACCACATTCACGACCAGGTTAGCGACCGACCACGCCAGCAGGGTCACGCCAACCGCGATGGTCAGCGCCCGCAGCGAATCGGTCTCGGTGGGGGTGATCGCCCGTCCAAAAACGCCAACGGCGCCGGTCACCACCGCCGATAGCAAGAGCGTCGCCAGCAGCCAGCCGACCACCCAGGCGGCAATCGTCCATCGGTGTCCCGCCGCCCGTTCGGCGCTGGCGCGCAGCGCCCGCCCCGGCTCGACCCCCTCTAACAGCACAACGGGCAGAGCGAAGAACCAGCTCGTAATGAGGCGGAGGATCACGGCGGCCAGCGCCGCCGCGATGACGGCCCCGAGGGCAAACGCGACGGTCCACTCGGTCGGCTTCTCCTTCAGGTAGTAGTTGATGTCGTATTCAGTCAGCAGGGCCCAATAGACCAATCCGGCTGCCGTCAGGCAGGGCAGCACCGCCGCGAGGGCGACCGCACAGATCCGACCGGTGACCCGGACAACCCGCCAGGCGTTGGCCGCCGCAAAGCGGAAGGCCGAGATAGGTGGCAGGTTCTGCCCCTGTTCGCGTTGAACCAAGACCGCCATAAGGGCCGCCTGCTCCAGCGCGACTACCCCCAGCAGCAACGCTCCGACGCCGATGGCGCCGGCGAGCCCCAACGGGCTGAGGAAGGCGTGGAGGATATCGGCATCGGAGACCACCTCGTCGCCCGTGGCGGCGAGCACCATCCGGAACAGCACGCCCACCAGCGGCGTAAGCACGATGAACGACGCCGCCTTGAAACCGAGGTCCGTCAGCAGCAGCGGCGCCCAAGATCGTCGGAGTCGCCGCACAACATCGCCAACGGCGGGCCGGGGCTTCTCTTCATCGGTCATCGGCGCCTTTGGGGGCCTTGGGGCGGTCGTTAGAAGTCCTGGTAGGTGATCTCGAGCACCGGCGCGACCTCGGGGCCGAGCTCGTGATCGAACGAGGCCGACTCGCGGTAGGTCTGCGGGCTGCTCTTCTCCGACGCGACGCCAAACACGATGCAGCTGCCCGCGTTCCACTCCGGGTGGTCGATCAGGTCTTGAACCAGTTCGCGGAGCTCGGGGGTAATCGAGTCGGCGGTGCGTGAGATCTCGCACCAATCGGCGCCTGGGCGCCACTGCACCGACGGCTCGCCGCCAGAGAACCGGTCGGATATGTCGAACGGACGTTTCAAGAAAGTGCGGGCGTTGGGGTCCTGCTGGCACATGATCGAGAGCCTTGGCATGCCGGCGGGCAGCTCGTCGCCAACGAACACGATCCTGGCCGACAGCAGACGGGCGCCGCGCGGGATGTTGAGCCCGCAGAACCGCACACCCACCAGCGGGTGCATCTCCTGCTGCTTGTCGTAGAAGAAGTCGAGGTCGCGGCTGGCGACCATGACCTCGCCGGTCGACACGTTCTCCTCGGCGTCGTCGCTGGTGGTCTGAACGGCCACACGCACGGTGACCGGCTCTGTCGGCGGGAGGGCTCGGGCGATTGGGTTGGCGCCAGAGCACGCCAACGCCGTGAGCAGCACGACCGACGCGCTGGTCGCGCGGCAGAGCATGCTCGGGGCGCGGCGCGACCGGGGGCTAATGATGGAGATCAACCGCTTGTGGAGCGTTGAGTCGGCCCGCCAGGCGCCCCAGTTCATGCTCAGCGTCGCACGCTGGCCACGGGACGGGGCTACCGCCAGCGAGTAGATGCCGTTTGGCTCCGATAGCGGCTGCCGCTCGAAAGCGGAGATCAGGGTCTCGGCGTAGTCGCGCGGCCGGTAGCCCGCGGCCAGCACGGCGTCGTCACAGGCGCGTTCGCTGTCGAGGGCGAGCTGGCTGGCGAGGCGCCACGCGGAGGGTATCGGCCAATAGACCGCGACCACTAGCCGCGCGACAACGGTGGCCAGCAGGTCGCGGCGCTTGAAGTGCTGCAGCTCGTGCAGCACGATCTGCTGCTGTTGCGTGATCGGCAGCGCGACGAAATCCGGGCCGACACGAATGATCGGCCGCCAGATGCCCTGGATCGAGGCGGACGTTGCCGACGGGTCGACCAGCAGCAGCGGCGGGCGGGCAAGCCCGTTCTCCGCGGCCAGGCGGAGGTAGAAGTCAGGTTCCCATGGGGCGAGCGACCGCTTGAGCCGGCGGGTCTGCCGTTCCATGCGGACGATCCGCAGCGTGTGTTGTGCGAGGAGCAGCAGGAAGCCGGTCAGCCACACCGCCGGCAGCGCCTTCAGGACCGCTAGCCCGGTCGCGGGCAGGGCACGCTCCAACGCGGCGGCGGACAGAGCGGCGCCGCTCAGCAGCGGCAGCAGCAGGCACGCCAGGAAGCCGACAAGCAGAGCGAAGCAGCGGTCACGCGCCGATACGCCGGTCAACGCCAGCCCGCACAGCACCTGCATCGCGGCGAAGAACAGGGCCGCCTCGATTCCGCACTCGAGCAGCCAGGCGTCGAAGGCTAGTTGATTGGGCGGCATGGCGGTCTACTCGGCGTGGGTCTCTCCGCGGTCCTCCGCCAGCAGCTTGCGGACGCTCTCGATCTCCATCTCCTGCAGCGATCGGTCCTTGCTCCGCAGCACGCTGGTGAACCCGAGCGCGGGCGATCCGTCAAAGAACGCCTTGAGCACCTCTTTTAGGGCGGCCACGCCCTGTTCCATCTTGGGGGCCGCCGGCGAGTACAGGAACCTCCGGCCGCTCTTGCGGAAGGTGATCAGCTCTTTCTTGGCGAGCGCGTCGAGCTGCCGTCGCACCGCGTTGTACGACGGGTCCGCCAGGTGCTCCTGCACCTCGGCGACCGAGCCTTCGCCCAGCTCGTAGACCGCGTAGAGGACTTCCCGTTCCCTGCGCGTCAGGTGGTTGACTAGCGCCTTGGTCATCAGATCCGTGCTTGTGGCTGGCATGGGGAATTTGCTGAGCGGCGGGTGACTCACGCGATTGCAGGGGGATCCCTCCCGCCAGAGGACTATCTACCCACAACGGGCCCCTGTTAGCAAGGCTTTGCGGTCAGTATTTATTTGCACGAATTTGTGCAATTTCTTGTTCCAACCCAGAATCGGGTTGGTTACGATTGACGGCACAGGCGAAGAGGAACCAGGGCGTGGCGCCGGCGTTGTATCGGGGCGTCCCATGGTATCGGTAGTTGTATCGGTATTCGTTGAGAACCTTCCTCCCATGACGCTGCTGCTGTGTCGCAGCGTGAGAATCTGTCAACCGCGGGTCGCGGTCGCCTGGGCGCTAGAGTGAGGCTCGTTCTGAAGAGCACGCTGCGCTTGAGTCGACGTGGGCCGTTACTCCATTGATCCCCATCCAAGGTCGAGTCTAATGAAGCGCACCCTGATCCTCGCGGCGGCCAGCCTGCTGGCCTTGGCCCCGGTCGTGTCGTCGGCCCAGCCCTACTACTTTGTTGGCCCAGCCGGCGGCGACTTCTTCGACGAGGGCAACTGGAACGACGCGGCCGACGGGACCGGCGCCTTCCTGGCCGGCGACCCCCTCTTCGACAGCGCCTCGGCCGCGATCGACCTCGACCTGATCATCGATGGCGACGTCGTGGTCGCTAACGGCGAGGTCGACTTCGGCCCCGGATCCCTGTCGCTGGGGTCGGGCTCCCTGCTGCTGGTCAGCGGCGCCGGCAGCGACCTGGACATCAACTCGAACTCGACGTTCTCGCTCACCGAGGCGACCCTCATCGTCGACGACGTCATCAACTTCGAGGGCACCAGCACGTTCTCCGGCGGTTCGGTGCAGTCGCTCTTCGACGACATCGCGTTTCAGGACAACTTCGACAACCTCACCATCAACGGCACGCTCTTTACGGCCTTCGACAACATCTACTTCGACGGCTTCAACGGTTCGATCACCGGCGCGTCGTTCGATTCCGGAGACCGCCTGGGCGTGCGGAACAGCGTGGGAGTTGTCATGACCGACTCGGTCCTGGTTATCCAGGACGGCACCGGCGACATCGACGACGTGTTCGCCGCCGCTGGCGCCGGGTCGTCCCTGACGCTGCTGGGCAACTCGGTCCTCGTAGCCGACAGCGTCGAGGAGGGCGCTCAGCTGTTCCTGGGCGGCAGCACCGACGCCCTGATGGGCGGTCAGGGCGAGCGGATCGTCACGACCGACTCGCTGATCACGATGACCACCACCGACGCCATCCTGAGCATCGCAACGCTCGACCCAATGGGCGTAGACTACGTGGACGCCCGGCCGTACCTGGTCAACGGCCTCACCGGCCAGACCTACGCGGAGAACCCGTTCACCTGGAACGTCAGCAACTGGGACGGCTTCAGCGCCGTCACGCTGCAGGTCAGGGTGCCCGAGCCGTCCGCCGCGGCGGTCCTGTTGATTGGGGCCGTGGCCGCGCCGCGCCGCCGCCGGGTTTAGGCCCCGTGGTGCCCGCCGGGCCTGGCATTGTGACACCAGCAGCTGAGCGCTGATCCAGCGACCTTCACACGCCGGAAGGGGCGGGGTCTGCGCTTCAAGGAAGAAGATATGAGATCGTTCTCGCTCACAACACTAGCGGCCTGCCTGGTCGTGGCCACGCTGTGCCCGACCGCCGCCGCGGTCCGGCTCAACACCAACCCCTCGACTTCCGCCGGTGACCCGCCGCTGCAGTTCGAGTCGATCGCCCTCACGCCGGACGGCGCCACGATCGTCGCCAGCGCGTTGTTCGACAACGCGGGCACTACTAATTACGTCTACTCACTGACGCTGCCCGCCAACCCGGCCGGCGCTACCGTTGACGTAACGCAGCTGAGCCCGCTGACGTTTAGCATCGAGGTCAACTACGACGTTGCGTTCACTCCGGTTATCTCTCCGGACGGGCAGACGATTCTCTACACCCACGACAACGGCGCGCCGCCGGGGAATTCCATCTACAAGCTGCCGATTAGCGGCGAGCAGTTCGCCAGCTCGTTCACTGGTCTGTTCGGCGGCAACAACCTGGTGGCGCCCGGCAATGGGAACTCTTTCCCGGTGTATAGCCCCAGCGGTGGGACGGTCTACTTCGTCAATGAAGAGTCGGCGTTTGGCGGGTCGATCCCCGATCTGAGTGGATCGGCCGGCGCCGGCAACGTGATCGGCTGGGACGATCTGGCCGACTGGGACCAGCTGTATTCTGTGCCGGCCGCCGGCGGCACGCCGGTCGCGGTGACCCAGCCGGGCGACGGCGACATCGACCCAGGCCTGTTCGCCCTCACTCCGGACGGCGCATCGTTTGTGTTCGCCCCGGACAACCCGGTGGCCGCGAAGATCAACCGCGGCGAGATCCGGCCCAAGCTCTACAGCATCCCCTCGTCGGGCGGGACCCGAGCCGAGATCCCGATGCCGGCGCCGGCGCACGACTTCTCAATCACCAACCAGCTCACGGTTACGCCCGACGGGCAGAGCGTGCTGTTCGTCGGCGACTACCTGACACACGGCAAGAACGAGTTGTTCTCCGTCCCCATAGCCGGCGGCACGCCCACCCGCGTCAGCGACGAGCTGCCGTTCGCCGGCGACGTGTACGCCTTCGCTGTCTCTCCGGACGGGGCATCGGTCGCGTACGCGGCGGGGCAGAACTCGAGCGCCACCACCGAGCTGTTCCTGACGCCGATCGCGGGCGGCGTCGGAGCGAGCATCCGGGTGAGCGACGCGCCGGCGTCCAATTCGGGGTTGTTCGACGTGGCTTCCGGCGCCAACGCCGGTCTCAACACCGACGACGAGCCGGAGGAGATTGCTACCGGGCAGATCCTTTTCTCCTCCAATGGCGAGCAGATCTACTACCTCGGCGCGATGGACACCCCGGAAGTGAACGACCTCTACGTGGTCGACCTCTCCGAGAAGAGCGGGCTCACGCCCTCGCCGTTCTATTTCATTGGGCCAGCGGGGGGCGAGTTCTTTGATGAGTCGAACTGGGAAGACGCCCAGGGCGCCAACCCTCCTGAGAACTCGATTAACCCCGGCGAGAACATCCGGCAGTCGCTGATTGTCGACGGCGATTCGATCGTCGCCACCGGCGGCGAGGTCCGTTTTCAGCTCGGCGGGAGCCTGGAGCTGACGCCAGGATCGCAGCTGAACATGACCGGCGCCAACGGACAGCTGCAGTTTTTCCCGGGCTCCGGTTTCAAGGCGACCGACGCCTCGGTCGTGGCCAGGGAAGACATCATCTTCGCGGGAACGACCCACCTCGACGGCGCCCAGATCCAGTCTCAGGCGGACGACATCGAGTTTCAGGACAAGCACGACACGGTCATCATCGACTCGACGCTCACGGCCGATGACAACCTGATCTTCGACAACTCGGCGACCTCGGTCTTCGGTTCGACGCTGATCTCGCAGAACGGGATCAGCATGAGGTACGAGATTGACATTGTCCTGACCGACACCGACATCGAGCTCCGCGACGACGACCGCCTCGGTGGAATCTCCGATCTGTTCGCCGGTCCCCAGGGCGAGGGCTCGACGCTGTGGCTCAAGGGCGAGTCGACCCTTACCGCCAATTCGATCCGCGACGGCGTCGACCTGGTGATCGACGACTCCTCGGTCGCGACGATGCTGGTCAGCACGGTCAAGACCTACGACCTGGTTGGCGACGACGGCGCGTCGACCATCACGCTGGCGTCGGCCGACGCCAGCCTGGTCCTGGGCCACCCCGGCAGCTTCGACGCCCGGCCATTCATCATCAACGGGCTGACCGGACTGTCGTACCAGGCCGACCCCACCGCCTGGAATGTCGCCGACTGGGACGGACTCAGCGCGCTCCCGCTGCTGAAGCTGGTCGGCTCGGGTGGTCTGCCGGGCGACTTCAACGGCGACGGCGTCGTCGACGCGGCGGACTACACGGTGTGGCGCGACAACCTCGGTCTCGCCGACGCCGCACTCAACGGAAACGGCGTCGGTGACCCGAGCGGCCTGGTGGTGCCGGCGGACTACGAGTTGTGGCGGGGCAATTTTGGCGCGTCGTCCTCCATCGATTCCGCTGGAACGGCGCCGGAACCCGCGTCGGTCGCGATGGCGATGGCCGCGCTGCTGGCGTCGCTTGCCACACGGCGCCGCGTTCCTCACTGTCCAGAAAGGGATTGGAAATGACAGCTGCCCCGACACGCGGGCGTGGGGCGTTCACGCTTGTGGAGCTGCTGGTGGTGATCGCCATCATCGGCATCCTCATTGCACTGCTGCTGCCGGCGGTGCAGGCGGCGCGCGAGGCGGCGCGGCGGGCCGACTGCCAGAACAACCTCAAGCAGATCGGCTTGGCCCTGCAGAACGTGCACGACGCCGAGGGCGCGCTGCCGCAGGGAGTCTACACCGACCCCAACAACAGCAACTCGGCCGGGCTGGGCTGGATGACCCGCGTGCTCCCCTATATCGAGGAGCAGGCCAAGTACGACCTGATCGCCCAGCATGTCCCGCCGGGCTCGACCAAGACCGCCTGGGAGTACTACTTCCCGTTCCAGTACGCCAGCTCGCAGGGCAGGGTAATCCCCACGTCGGACCAATCGATCGACGCGTTCACCTGCCCGTCGTCCGATGTGCCGGCGCTCGTGCCGGGCGACGTGGACAAGGCCGTGGTGCGTGGGCTCGCGACCACCTCGTACAAAGGTTCTAAGGGCGCCGGCCGTCGGGGCGTGCTGGTGCGGCCAGACACCGCTGACATCGGCCGCGTCCGAAGGATCCGCCTCGACGACGGGCAGCAGCCCGCGATCCTTGAAATCGAGCAACCCGGCCGCCGCCGATACAAGTTCCGCCACATAACCGACGGCCTCAGCAAGACCGTCGCCGCCGCCGAGGCGGCGTACGCTATCGAGTGGCAGACCGGCAAGCAGCGTTGGCCGATCTGGATCGGCACGCCCGGCTTCGACTGGGACGAGGTGGTGCTCTACAAAACCGAGTACTCCATCAACTGCGGCTTCGGCGACGTGAAGGAGTACTGGCCCATCTCCGACCCCGACGTTCAGGCGGCGCGGAACGAGCTTTCCAGCTACAACGACAGCCGCAACCCGAGCGACGTGAACGACTGCGCGTTCGGTTGGCACCCGGGCGGCGTGCTCTGTGTGTTCGTCGACGGCTCGGTCCACTTCCTCGCGCGGGACCTGGAGCACCGCGTGCACATCTACCTAGGCGATCCCCTGGATGGCGAAGTCAATCAGGGGCTGTCCCTCTAACGCCGCCAGGCTGACGCGGCGGGCGCTGCTGGTCTGCTGGGCCTGTTGCGCCGCTGCGCCGCACCCTGCCAGCGGGATCACGATCACGCTCGACTTCACGTTGGACGCGGTGAACGATAACTGGTTCGACCCGGCAACGCCTGCCGGTCTGGCCCGCCGCGCGTCGGTGGAGTCGGCGGCGGGCTTCCTGACGGGGGTTATCCAGAACTCGGACTGGGAGCCGCTCGGGTCGCTCAACGAGTCGTTGACCTTCACCGACATCGCGGCGCCGACCATCAAGAACCTCAACGGCGAGACGCTCATCGGCGACCCGGAGTCTGACGGAGTGGGGTACAGCTACACGACGAGCGCCAACGATGTCGACACGACCAACCGCGCCTCGGTGGCGGCCAACGAGTACGTAGTCTATGTCGGCGCATTCGCCTTCGACTCGGGGACGACATCCAACGCCAAGGCGAGCTGGGACAGCGCCGACCGCCGCAACGACGCCGGCCGCGCCGGCGCCGAGTTCAACACCTGGGGCGGGAAAGTCTACTTCAACACGGCGAAAGACTGGTACACAGGGCAGAACCCGGGCGTGGACCCGACCGACGACTACGGGGTGCAGGACCCCGACAAGTCGCCTGCCTTTGACTCCTCGTCCGACAACTGGGACTGGTCAACCTCCTCCGACTCTTGGAAAGGGTTTGACCTGCGGTCGGTTGATCCCACCGCAACCGGCATGACCGACCTGTACGCCACCGCGTTGCACGAGCTGATGCACGCCCTAGGCGCCACCTCCAGCACGATTGAAGACTACGTCGGCGTGGATGGAAGCGGCGACTTCACCGGCCCGAATCTGCTGAGCGTCTACGGCGGGCCTGTCCCCGGCGACGGCGGCCACTTCGCTCAGAACACGCAGTCGGCCGTGTGGGGTTCAGACGGGATCATCTCCGAGACGGTGCTCGATCCAAACTCTCTGGCAGGCGTGCGGAAGTACTTCACCGATCTGGACGCTGCCCTGCTGCGCGACCTGGGCTACGACGTGCTCGACGTGTTCCCGCCGAGCCTGATCGCCGGCGACTACACTCAGGACGGCTTGGTTGACGCCGCGGACTACTCGGTGTGGCGCGACAACCTAGGAACGGGCTTCGCCGCCGCCGATGGCGACAACAGCGGCACGGTGGACGAAGGCGATTACCTTGTTTGGCGGAACAACTTTAGCGCAGGGGTATCGGCAATGACCGACGCCCCTGAGCCTTGCGCCGCGTGGCTGGCCGCTGGGGCCGCTCTTGCCGCCCGCGCAGGGAGGCGCCGATGAACGCTCGAACCGCCTTTCTGCTCACGCTGCTCGCTGTCCCGTGCGGCGCCGCGCCGCCGGACGTCGAGCTCGCGATCGACGCGACCCAGGCGCAGAGGGGGCTGCTGTCGAGCGAGATGTCGCTGCCGGTATCCGCGGGGGATCGCTACTTCTGGCACCCGAACTGGGCGCCCGGCGTCACGGGGCCGACCGAGCAGGTGAGCAACCTGGTAGGCCTGGTGTTCGAGGACGAGTTTGGCCAGCCACTGCGGTGGCGCCGCGACCCGACCCGGGCCAACCTGTTCTGCGTCAGCGTCCCCGACGGCGTCGCCCGGCTGACGGTGAAGCTCAAGTACGTGATGAACCAGCCCGCCCGGCTGTCGTCGTCGGTCGACTGCTACGGCACGCCCGATCTGCTCGTAATCAACTTCAACGCCTGCCTGCTCTACCCCGACTGCGACGCGCCGGCCCGGCTGAGCTACCGCACGCGTGTGTCGCTGCCCGACGGTTTTCAGCACGGCTGCGCGCTGACTGCCAAGCAGGGCCCCGAAGGCGTCCTCGATTTCGGCGCGGTCGGCCTGGCGGAGCTGATCGACTCGCCGCTGGCCGCAGGGCGTTTCGCAAGGGAGCTGACGACCGCCGGCCCGGGCGCCCCCGACGCCCGGTTCTTCCTGCTAGGCGAATCGCCCGAGTGTTTGTCGATCTCACCGGATCGCGAGCGGCAACTCTCCCGGATCTTGCCGGAAGCGACCCGGTTGTTCGGTTCAGCGCCCTTCACTGAGTACACGTTCCTGATCCTCTGCACGAACGATCTGCCCAGGTTCGGCTTAGAGCACCGCGGTTGCTCGCTGATGGTCCTCCGGCCCGACGCGCTGCAAGACGATCAGGTCTACAGCTACCGCGGCGCCTACTTGTTGCCGCATGAGCTTGCCCACGCGTGGTGCGGCAAGCACCGCACCCCCCGCGGGATGCAATCGGACAACTTCCACACCCCGGTCGACACCGAACTCTTGTGGGTGTATGAGGGGCTGACCCAGTACCTGATGCAGTTGATCGCGGTCCGGTCCGGTCAGGTCGACGCCGACTACCACCTGGGCTACCTGGCGGACCGGGTGGCGGAGCAGGCGCGGCGTGACGGCCGGGCGTGGCGTTCGCTTGCCGACACCGCCGTTGCGGCCCGCACGCTCCGCGGCCAAGACGCGCAGTGGCGGGGCCTGCGGCGAGCCCAGGACTACTACGACGAGGGCGCGCTTTTCTGGCTGAGGGTCGACTGCCTGCTCCGCGCTTCAAGTGACGGGCGGGCCTCGCTCGACGAATTCTGCCGAGAGTTTTTCCACGCCGAAGCGGGCGCGACGCCGACCGGGTTCGATGTGGATGAGATTGTCACGACGCTGGATTCGCTGAGCCCGGGCGACTGGCGCGGACTGATCGAACGGCTCATCTACCAACCGCGCGACACCCTCGACCTGGAAGTGCTGCAGCTGGCCGGGTACCGCCTGGCGGAGGGCGACCGCCGCCCCGCCTGCCTAGACGCCTACGAGAAGGTTTGGGGGTTCGCCACCGCCGAGAGCTCAATCGGACTGGTCGCCGATAAGCGGGGCGAGATTAGGCGTGTGGTGGAGGGCGCCGCGGCGGCAGCGGCGGGGCTCACCGACCGAGCCGATATTGTTGCGGTGAACGGTCGAGCGTTCAGCCGTTCCCGCCTCCGTGCGGCCGTGGAAGCAAGCGAGCCGGACCGACCGATCGAGCTTATCGTCCGCCAGGACGGGCGTGTCCACACGTGCACGCTGCCCTACAACGGCGGGCCCCGCTACCCGATTCTCGAACGCCGCGACGAAACCCCCGATCGGTTGCGGGCCATCCTCCGCCCGTTGCCCGCGACGCCTCCCGCGCGGCTTCCTGTCGCCGAGGAAACAAAGCCCCGCGCCCGCTCGGCATCGTAGCCGGTTCTCTTCGTCAGGCCGCTTCTTCGGGGCGCCGTGCCCGCGCGCCCGCAAACTTGAGACGCTCTCTTGCCCGGAGTACAACGAAGGTGGAGATGCTGCTGGGAATGGCGTGAAAGAAGGGCATGTGGAGAATGGGATCGCTGTTGGTAGCGTCGACTGACCGATCCGCTACGCGGGTGCGCGTAGCGCCTGTGATCTGCGCGGTGGTGTTCATTGCCGTGGCTGCGGCGCCGATGGCGGATGCGAGCCAGCCGCAGGTCCCGCGCCTTGCGTCGGAAGGTTCGCGGTACGTCGAGTATGCCATTGATAACCTGCCTGCCCACTTCCGTTCGGGCGAGGTGGCGGCGCTGGACAACACGCCGGCCGACAACCTGCTAACGGACGCGGGCGCCACGCTCGGCCGGGTGCTGTTCTACGACAAACGCCTGTCGCACGACGGCAGCACGTCTTGCGCCTCGTGCCACCAGCAGTCGACCGGGTTCTCCGACGCCAACAGGTTCAGCGAGGGCGTCGACGGCCACCTGACCGACCGGCACTCCATGGCGCTGGCCAACGGCGGCTACTACATCAGCGGCGCGGCGTTCTGGGACGAGCGCGCCGAGTCCCTCGAACAGCAGGCGTTGATGCCGATCGAGGACCCGCGGGAGATGGGCTCGTCACTCGAAGAGGTGGTCGAGAAGCTCGGCGCCACCAGGTTCTACCCGGCCCTCTTCGAGGCCGCCTTCGGATCGCCCGAGGTCACCCCGGACCGGATGGCCAAGTCGATCGCGCAGTTCGAGCGGGCGATGGTCTCCTACCAAGCGAAGTACGATCAGGCGTTCGCGCCCGGATCGACCGATCCCGACTTCGAGAGCGTGTTCACCCCCGACGAACTGGCCGGCCGGGAACTGTTCCACGGCGCCGGCAGGTGCGCTGGCTGCCACACCACCCACGCCCAGGTCGGCCAGCAGGCGACCAACGTCGGACTGGACGAGATTGTCGAAGACGAAGGGGCGGGGCAGGGCCAGTTCAAGACGCCGTCGCTGCGGAACGTCGCCGTGCGGGGGCACTTTATGCACGACGGCCGGTTCTCGACGCTGCAGGAAGTGGTGGAGTTCTACAACGAAGGGGTGCAGGACACGCCGGCGCTGGACCAGTCGCTGAGGGACCCGGTTGAGCTTGGCCTCGACGAGCAAGAGGTAGCGCAGCTTGTCGCGTTCCTCGAGACCCTCACCGACGAGGTGTTCCTCACCAGCGGCCTCTTCGCCGACCCGTTCTTCACGCTGCCGGGCGACTACAGCGGCGACGGCGTCGTCGACGCGGCGGACTATGTGATCTGGCGACAGGCTGTCGGTGGCGGCGGGACGCTCGCCGCCGACGGCAACGGCGACGCTGTGGTTGACGCAGCCGACTACACCGTCTGGCGGGACAACCTTGGCCGCACCTGGGAATCGCCCGCGGGCGGCAATCGTTCCCCGCACGCGGCGCCTGAGCCGAGCCTGCTGAAGCCCCTGCTGTTTGGCGTTGTGTGCTGGCGCCGCCGGAAGAGGGGGCCGCGTTAGCGAGCCCGGCGGAAGCCGCAGGCCATCGCGATCAGGCAGGCGAGGCCCGTGGCGACTGGTTCCGGGATGGTCGATCCGGCGTCCGTGGCGAGCGAGGCGCCGAAGTTGTCGCGCCAGACCAGGTAGTCCGACTGCTGGTACACGCCGCCCAGGCCATCGCGCCAGACAACGTAGTCGGCCGCGTCGACGACGCCGTCGCCGCTGTAGTCGCCCGGCAGGTACGAGATCGTCAGCCGCTGGTTGGCCGCCACTTGGCCCACCGTCTGCTTCGTGCCGTCCGGCCACACGACGCGTAGCTCTTCGATGGTCGCGGCGTCGGCCAGGCCGAAGTGCACCGGGAGGTCGCTCTGGTTGAAGGTGCCCGGGTTGGTGTTCGCCTCGCGGCGGAGCGTAGCGCCGGCGAGTTCGCCCTCGGCCACCTCGGCGTACACCGAGGCGCCCACGCCGGTCGTGTTGTAGGCAGGTCCGTCTAGTTCGACGTACAGCCAGTGGTTGCCGTTGGTTGAAGCGTCGCTGATGTAGACCCGCTCCGGGGTGGGGACGCCGTTGAGCGTGGAGTTGTTGGGCGTGATGAGGTCCTGATCGCCGTCCAGGTCCAGGTCGCCCCATGCGCTGTCGTAGGCGCCGGCGCCTACCGGCGCGCCGCCGGCCGCCGTATCGAGGCCCTCGATGGCGGTGACGTCGGTAAACTGCCAGCCGCCGTCGTTGCGGAACAGCCGCTGGTTGCCGTTGGCCGAAAGGTTGTCGTGGAAGTAGAGGTCGAGGTCCCCGTCGTTGTCGTAGTCGACGGCCTTGCTGCCGTTGAAGTCGACGCCGTTGGTGCTCAGCAGCTTGTGCCCGGTGATCGAGTCGACGTCGGTGAACTGGTTGCCGCCGTCGTTCCTCCAGATCTTGGTGTCGCTGCCGTCGGCGCCGGTCATGTAGAGGTCGAGGTCGCCGTCGTTATCCAGGTCGATGAACTCCGAGCCGTAGCTGTTGTCGTAGAACTGCGTGCCGTTGCTGTCCGCGATGTCGACAAAGCCGAGCGTGCCAGTCTCGACCAGCATGTTCTGGAAGAAGTTGTTGCGGATGTTGCCCGCGCTACGGCAGGTAGAGATATAGACGTCCAGATCGCCGTCGCCGTCGGTGTCGCCGATGGCCATGCCGTAGGCCTTGGTCCCGTGCGCTACCTGGAACCCGGTCTGGGCCCCCACCGGCGTAAAGCTGCCCGACGGACCCTGCAGGTAGACCTCGTGCCGTTCGAAGGGGCCCTCCATGCCAATCAATAGGTCGAGGTCGCGATCGTTGTCGATATCGGCCCAGCCCACGTTCTGGTGAAACCCCGGGTCGTTGAGCCCCGTTGAAGCGCTGACGTTGGAAAACCCCCACGGGTTGTTGCGAAGCACCGTGCCCGTGTTCCCCGAGCTGTTTGTCTGCCCGATAAAGACGTCCACAAGGCCGTCGCCGTTGTAGTCGGCCCAGGCCGAGCTCCAGGAGGAACTCAGCCCCGAGGGGAGCATGCTGGAGGTGATGTTCGTGAAGGCGGGGCTGCCCGAGCCGATGGTATTGTTGCGCCACAACTGACGGGCGGAGGAAGTCGAACCCTGGAAGTAGGCGTCGAGGTCGCCGTCGTTGTCAATGTCCGCCAGCGAGACGCTGCGGGCGGAGTAGTTGGCGCCACCCAGGATGGTGGCGCCCTGTTCGGTGAACGCGGCGTTGGCGCTACCGACGGTCGCAAACGCCAGGAACAATGGAACTACCCGTGACAGGCGCCACCCGCGGCGTCGGTTCTCGACTCTCATGACGGTTCCTCTCCTCCAACCGCGAGCAATGCCTGCTTACCCGGCCGCGCATGGCACGGGCCTCGCTCCGCCTGCCAGGGCCTTATTCTAATGCACACCCACCGGCGGCAAATGTTCCCCGCCACTCCGTTTTGCGCAGAAGGGCTCATTGTCTCCAACGGCGCGAGCAGTTCCACTCGGCGTCTCTCGGTCGACCGGAGAACTAGGGGGCCCGACGCAGCAGCCAGCCGCCTTTATGACTCTCTCCTGGGAACGATCAGACGGCCCCAATGAAGCCTTGCCGACGCGCTGTGCTAAGACGCGCAGTTTGTGAGGAACGGGAGATGTCGCGGAGGATTCAATATGTCACCAAAGGTGCCATTGCCCCTTGCGTTGGTGGTGGTCGGGTGTACACTATCACAGGTCTTGCCAGGAATCGCTCGTTGACCGGAGGCGATCCCCTCGCAAGACGCGGCAGACGGTAGCCGGGCCAACCCGTTGTGGGATATCCAGTGCCGTTAACCACGCATGAGGAGCGATGCGATGTCGGAAGAGCAACGATCCGGTCAAACTGTCAATCTGCCGGTAGATTCACGCCCGCGGTTCAGCCCCAGGCCGGCCGGCGCCTGGCAGCGCTGGTCATCACTTCGCGGCGACATCCTCCGCCACCTGCACTCGTGCGACTCCGCGGGCGCATCGGTGACGGTTGATCAGCTTGCCGAGCAACTCGACGAAGCGCTCGGGCTCGTGGAACGTCGCGCCGAGGAACTCGAGAGCCTACGGCTGGTCCGCTTCCACCCCGACCGGTGGATCGAACTCTACCCGGCGTCGCGCCAGATGTGCGGCTAGAGTTCGTCGAACGCCGCCTGGAGGCTGGCGCCCTGTTCTGCGTTGGCCATCGCGACGTAGGCGATCATCCCCTGCACCCAGCCGGTGAAGTTGGGGTGGTTGTCTCGGTTCTGGGCCTCTAGTCCCGTTTGCTTCGCGTTGTGCAGGATGGCCCGTAGCCGTCGGACTGTTTTTCGCGAGACGCCCACGCGGTCGTTCACCACCAGCCCGGTTACCGATTGCTGGGCGTTCTGGCGTTGCACCCGGGTCTTCTTGTGGTTGAGCTCGAAGCCTTCTTCTTGGGCGAGGTGTCTGAGGCGGGCGAGTAGCCAGCCAACCTTCGCGGCAGGCTCTCCCGACGCCGAGAAGGTTACGTCGTCGGCGTAGCGGGTGTACGTCCAGCCGAGGCCCCGCGCCATCCCGCCGAGCCGGCGGTCGAGCTTCCATGCGATCGCGTTCGACAGGCCTGGGCTGGTGCATGCGCCCTGGGGCAGGCAGCGGGGCCCGGTGGCGACCCACAGTGTCTGTCCGGCGTAGGTTACCTGCTGCCGTGGGCACTCGGTTGTGAGCAACGCCAAGATCGTCGCCACGGCGCCCGAGTAGCCTAGTCGGCGGAAGAAACCCTCCACGCGGTAAAAGGTGATCGATGGGAAGAAGTCCTTCAGGTCAGCATTCACCACCACCTGCTGACCGACGTGGGGCGTCGCGTTGCTGACCGTGCTGCGGCCGGCGACGAAGCCGTGCGCGGCGTCATCTACCCGGATCTTCGCGATGATGTTCTCCAGCACCCAACCCTGGGCGCGGCGGAGCTTCTGGTGCGGGGAGGCCAGTACGCGTACGCCGCCGCTCTTCTTGCGCGTGGTGAACTGCACGTAGTGGGTCCGCGTGGCCGCTTCAGTGTGGAACGCAAGCCAGCGCAGTTCGGCGATGTCCAGGAACCCCATCGCTTTAACCACGTCGGCGGGCGTGGCCATGACCGGCAGGCCGAACGAGCCGAGCAGGTCGGGGTAGGACTGGCGATCGGCCAGCCCGCGGGACACGCCCCTACCCAAGAACACGATGTCCGAGCGGCGGCGTTCCGCGATCTGTTCGGCACGCTCACGCTTGCGTTCGGCGGCGGCCGCTTTCTTCTCCGCCTTGCGTTGTTCGCGTTCCTGGCGGCTGCTGGCGGCCGCCTGCTCGGCGGCCTTGGCGCCGGCGCGGTGCGCGGCGTCGTAGTCGGGCCGCAGCCGGTCCATCTCGGCGCCGACGCGGTGGATGTCCGCCAGCTCCTCGGGCGTGACCAGCCCCTCGGCGACCATCATGCGGTCGATCAGCAGCGTGCGGGCGTCGTTGGCCGGGGGGATCCGGTCGGTCCGGTTTCCCCACACGAGTCGGCCGAACGAGCGGCTGAGCCGCTTGGCCTGCCCACGGGCGTCGTCGATCTCGAGCGGGGCGAACTGGCTGGCGTCCAACCCCTCGAGCCGCTTTGGGCCGCTCTGCCTCGGACGCGGTTGTTGTTCGGGCGCCGAGGATCTGACGGGCGGCGGGGCTGGGCTGGCGGCGCCGGCGGCGGGCGCGGTGGGTCGTCCCGACGATGCCCGGCCGAAGAGACCCGATAGCCAGTCGAACATGCCCATAGATGCAAGGCGCCCCTACGGGCGTTGACGATGAAAGTGGCGGGGCGGCCGGCTTCCCAACTTCACGGCTGCGGACCAAGGTCGTTCACTCAGGCCGGCAACGTTACCCCGTTCGCCGGTGAGCTGTGGCTCGTCTTGGCCGGCGCACGGGGTAACGTTGCCGGCTAACGAACAACGGCCTTGGGGAAGCAATGGTTACCAATCTCACCCGCGGCGTATCGCCGCAGAAAAGTCTTGGAAAGCCGGTCGCGCCCCACCGTTTGGATTGAATGTGCTGTTTAGTTGTCTGACCAGTTGACTAGGCGGTTGTACCATTGTGTCGTTGAGGCATCTTCTGACGAGTGCCTCGTCATCGCTAGGCTACGCAATGCTAGCAGGTGACGGCATGGCCCGCGACGGACCCCGCCGCGATGGTGGTGGCTGCACGAGCACTTGCCCCGTCGTACCACGCCGTCGCGATCGATGACCAGCTCCAACTCGGTTCGACGGTGCTTGCCGATCAGCACCTCCGCCCCGTCTTGACTCGGAGTACGGCTGACCAGCTCAACCTCTCCTGCACGTAGCAAGAGTTTCGACTCGGTCGCCTCTTGTGATGCCTCGCCTAGCTCCGCTGCGCCGAGCGGCATGTCCATCACCTGCCGCCAGCGGAACACGCCGGCCTGCAGGTCGTGGATCACCTGGCCCGCGAGGGCAAGCTGATTGAGCGTCGCGGCGCAGTCGCCCGGGTCGCAGAGCATGGCGGCCCGCAGCGCGTCGAACGACAACGCCCGCTCCCGCTGCAAGGCGGACACAGCCGACTCCAGCCGGTGTTGCTTCGCCTCCCCAGGGGGGGCGAGCAGGTCGAGCGACGACCCCCCGCTCCACTCGTTGGCGGTCCAGCCGCTCAGGCCAAGCGTCAGCCGCATCTCGCCCATCCGCGCGACCCAGAAGCTCGGCAGCCCGGTCCCCAGGAGGTAGACGTCAAACGCCTCGGCCAGCGGCAGCACCCGCGCCAGCGACAGCAATCGCCGCACGCCCCAGATGCGGACTGGTTCGGTTGCGCGTCCCTCGTAGGGGCCCGCGTGCGAGGTGATCCGCTCTTCCCAGGGCTCCAATGCAATGACTGGCGGGCGGCCCGGCGAGAGCTCGAACCGCATCGCTCGGGGGCTCGTCCGCGCCTTGTGGCGCCGCAGCCAGGCGAGCAGCGAGTAGACCGCGTCACGGGACAACGTGACCCGCCGCATCGGCAGCGTCATCGCCGCCTGGACCTGCATAAAGCCACGCAGCCATCCGTCGGGGAGGTCGATCTTCTCTTCCCGCCGCTCGCCGCCGCCCGCGGTCGTGGATTCGAAGCCCTCCGGGTCGACCTTCAACCGCGTCTCGCGGTAGCTGCGGAGTGTCTGAAAGTGGTCGTACAGGGCCCACGAATAGTCGACGTTGGTCGTGCCGAGTTGCGTTTGGGCGCTGGCGCCGAGCGCGTCGTCGCGGTCGAGCGTCAGGCAGCCGTAGCTGCTCTGATCCGCCGAGAAGCACTCGAAGAACGCCACGTCCGGGGCGACCGTCACCACGGGGTCGAGCGGCATCAGCATCCGCCACATCTCGCGATCGCGGGTCATCAGACGTTGGGTGAATTGTGTCCGCGCCCGCCAGTAGCGGCTCCGCTTCTGGTTGAACTCGGCCTCGAATTCGGGCGACAGGCTGTTGTTGGCGGCGAGCGCTTCCTGACGGGCCTGCTGGAAGGCGGTGGCCCTGACCTGCATCTCGCGTCGGCGCTGCTCCCGCCGCCAGGCTTCGTAGGCCTCGCGGTCTCGCGGCTTGTAGCGGAGGTCGTTGATGACGATGTCGTGCAGGGCGGAAACGGCTTCGCGGAACCTAATGGGGTGACGCAGCGCTGCGTCGAACGCAACCGCCTCGCGGTTGAGGTTGGGCGCCAGGCGGAGCGCCTGCGCGCCGCCGGCCGGGCGGCTCAGGACGCTGCGTCCGTGGTAGGCGACGGCGATGCTCATGCGGTCGCCTCCGCGGGGACGATCCGCAGTTCGGGGAGTAGTCGCTGGACCGCGTCCGCCAGAGCCGGTTCGGCGAGCGTCGAGCCTACCACCGCCGCGAGGGCGGCGCGCGACTCCGGCTTGCGGATGGACCGCGCCGCAACCGCCAGCACCGGCACAAGGTCGTCCGCCCGCTGGGGCGACTGCCTTAGGGCCGCCGCGAGCTGACGGACGGCGGCGAGTTTCTGGCGGCCACCGCGGTGGACGCCCAGCAGCACGGCGGTCCACACCGCGGTCAACCCGCCGCGGGCCTCGCCCGGCAGGTTCCGCTGCTCGAGCAGGTCGATCACCCGCAGCTTCAGCTCGTCGTACGGCGTTTCCAGCAGGCGGCAGAACAGCACCGGGTCGTCGCGCCCGGGGCAGTCGTCGGATTCGAGCCACGCCCACGCGCTGCGCCGAGCTGCGGGCCTGAGGCTGTCGAAGAACCTTGAGACGTGGTCGCGGTCGTACTCTTGCCGCGACCCGACGTAGCTTAATGCCCAGTCGGCTGCTTCCCCCGCCAAGGCGTCGCACGCGGTGTCCGCGAGGCGCGCGACCTGGTCGAGTTCGTATTCCGAGGCCGGGATTCTGGTCTTGAGTTCATTGAGGCCAAGCCTGGCGGCGGCGGACGGCTCGCGCACCGCCAGATCGACGCACTCTGAGAGGTTGAGGTCGCGGGTCGTTCCGCGTTCGCTCATCGCTGTACAGATGGCGGGCAAGGCGTTGGGGCCCGCCTCGTCGATCAGCCGCAGCCAGGTTTCGATGGGCAGCCGATCGATAGCCGGGTTGTCTTCGAGCAGCGTCTCGGCGAACCGCTGGACGTCGGGGTCCTCGCTGAGAATGAGCTCCAGCAGCACTTCGACTGGCAGGTTCGCGACACGCTCGGCGTGGTGTCGCTCGGTGAGCTGCATCGCCCAGACACGCACCAGTCGGCTACGCGAGCGCCGGGCTAGGTCTATGAGCACGTCGAACGCGGCCGGTGCCTGCCAGTGCTCTGGGCGCCGGGGCGCCGCGGTCAACTGCGACAGGCTGCCGCCTTCGGCGAGCGTGACGCGGTCGCGTCCAAACCGCAGCGCGGGGTGCTCGCCGAACGCGGCTTGCAGCAGCGTGCGGCTGTCGAGTATCCGCGGGCCGGTGTCGAGGTCGTCGTCGGTGTAGGCGAGGAGCAGCTCACGGCAGGCGGTGAGGTAACGCTCGGCGCCCTGCCTTGCGAGCCGCTTGTAGTAACGCCACGCCCGCCGCTGCAGGTAGTAGCGGGTTGCGTACGAGAAGTAGATCGCGTCCACGGGTGGCGGGGGGAGGTGGAAGGTCACCGGCTGGCCGGTAAACGGGTTGATCCCCTCTCTTGTCCGGGCCGCGGTGTTGGGGAGCTTGCCGCACTCGGCCTCGAGGTACTCCTCGGTCCAGAATGCACGGCTCCGCCAGTCGTAGCAGTTGCGCGTGCTCACTCGGTGACGCACCAACCGATCGAACAGCGACGCGGCGGCGGCCAGCACTTGGTCGTCGCCATCCTCTTCGGCCTGTTTGAACAGGCGTTTGACGATTGGCTGGTGCCCCACGCGGTCGGGATCAAGGCGGAAAAATAGCAGCTTCTGTTCGTGAGCCCAGGGTCGTGGGTCGACCTTCCACGCGTCGGCAAGCGGGGCAATCAGCTCGGCGTCCGTCACGTCGCGGAGCGCGTTCAGGAATCGATCGTCCTCCGCAGAGAAGTACTCTTCCGCCAGCTGCAGAGCTTGTTGGGGATCGCCGGACGCCACTGCCGTTCCTTGGTCGAAGAGTTTCGAGCGACGCCGCCGAGTATCAAGCCCTGCGCAGTAGGTGTCAAGTATTTACTTCGAAGTGGGACACGACGCCGCTTTCCGAGACGACAGCGAACTGATCCGTGGCGGGCAGCGCAAGGAGGGCGGCTGGCCGCCCGTGCTGGTAACGCTGATCGCCCAGCGGGGCGAGCCAACGTCGCTCGTCCTGCCGCCCGCGTGGCTGCCACACCGCGACGCGGCTGTCGTCGGCGGCGACCACGAACCCGCCTCGGATGATCAGCGTCAGCGGGTGGTCCATGCCCTCGGCGAACGAAGTTACGTGACCGGCGAAACCTACCCTCACAAGAGCGGCGCCCGACTCCAGCGACACGCACACCTGTTGGGCCGCGTAGGGCCCGCCGCCGGCCATGGCGGTGATGCGAGTAGGAAACTCCTCGATCGTGTCTACCTGGCCGCCCTGCACGCTTGCCAGACTGGCGCCAATGCCCAGGACCAACCGCCTGCTGGTGGCGCACATCGGGACCGGAGTGGCGACCTCGTCCCAAGGCAGGTCGGCCGACTGCAGCAGTGACTGGGACGAAACGACGACCCCGTCGCGGTCGACACAGACCACCACCGGGTCATCACGATCCTCAATGGTCCAGGTTTGACCAAGCGTGCCCGCGGCCGATCCCCACACTAGGCCGACGCCTCGCGGAGTCCCGACGTCGGCGACGACGCGACCGTTATCGTTGAACTCAATCGCCGGCACGGGCGTCAGCGGCGGCTCACCAACCGCAATGAGGTGCACTTGGTGGTCGGATCCATGCAGGAGCAGCAACGCATCCGAGCGTGTGGGGACTCCGCTCCACGGACGGGTGGTCCTCGCGTTGCGTCCGTCGAGGTCGCTCTGCGATAGCACGATCCGTCCGTCGGCGACCCCGGCCACGATGAGTTGGTCGCCAGCGATCGTCGCGGCGCGCCAGGAGGCATCGCACGGCAGCTCGAACTGGCTGAGGAGTGTTAGCTTGTTGTCGCGAGGGCGAGGCCGCTGTGGTGGCTGGGCCGGCGCCGCCGCCGGAGGCACCTGACCGTGGAATCGTTGAACGTCCCGTGGCAGGAGTGTGTCTTCCGGGTGCAGCCGCGTGTAGACCCGGGTCAGCCGGCGGGCCTCATCGGCGCCGGAGAACTGTAATCGAGTGACTACGATGGCCCCTGCACGGCCCATGGCATGCTGTTGCACGGCTGCTTCTGGGTATTGGGTGCAGGCGTCGGCCAGCAATTCAGCGACCTCGGCGTGCCTACCCAGGGCGGACGCCTGCTCGAACAGGAAGTCGATCCGCGACGCGGACTCCTCGTGGCGGCCAAGCCGCGCACGGATGCCGAAGCCGGCCTTAACGCACCGAGCGGAATGGCTGGTGTGGGGCCAGCCGTCGTCGAGCACGCTGAGGGCCAGGTCGGCGTCGCACAGTTTCTCGACGTACAGCCGCGCTGCCCCGACCAGGTCGTGCTTGTCACGCAACTCGTCCGCCGCCGCGTGGTAGGCCTGGCGGGCCTCCTCCAACCGATCGATGTGCGCGAGCAGGTCGCCAACCTTCTCGTGGTGGCCCAGCTCTCGGTAGGCCTCGATTGCTTCGTTCCACAGCTCACCGCGTTCCAGGCACTCTGCTGCAGCCTTTGGGTTGCGCAGCTGTTCGCTGTAGAGCACAGCCGCCTCGCGGAAGTGTTTGCCCCGCTCTAGTGCTGAGGCGGCGGAGCGGAAGTCGCCTAGCAGCTGCGCGAAGATGTAGGCGGCACGCCGGAAACGTCCCAGACGCATCTCTCGGTCGGCCAGATCGCGGTACCGCTGGATGAGCTGCTGCTGGTGCTCGTAGGAGAGCTCCCACACGTCCGCGGGGCCGCCTCCACCCAGCCCGCCGAGACTGAAGTTGACGTCTCGCCTGCCAAGGCTGCCGCCGGCGGCGCCGATACCCCGGTGGGCGTCGCCGCCGAAGGGGATGGCGTACCGGAGTCCCTCATCGGGGTTGTCTTGCAGCATGTTCAGCAGGCGTGATACCTCACGGTTTCTAGTCGCCTGCAAGGATCGCGACACCCCCTGCATCATCTTCTGCGCTAAGTCCCCCAGGGCGCCGAGCGAACCACCGCCGGCCGATCCAGCGGCGCCGCCTGCGCCGGTAGTTGGCAGAGCCGCCTTCAATGCCGAGAGGGCTTTCGCCATTCCCAGTAGGGGTAGTGCCGCCGCAACGATCGCTGCCCGTTGCACCGCCCCCGCCGCCCCGGACAGCGGCTCGTTTGGCGTTTTGGGGAGGTTGGCGATCTGGTCCGAATCCTGCCCGATGTCGTCGCGGCCGACGTCGAGGATGCTCTGAGCGGAGGGAGGGTTGAGCGGCAGCAGTTCGGCGATCCGGCTCGGGAACGCGAAACCCGGTTCGGCGAAGGTCCAGTTGGCGTCGTCAACGTGGAGCGGCGCGATCAGGTCGGGCAGTGTCAGCACCCTCCCAGGCTCCACCTCGGTCAGACCCCGCCCCGGCACAAACACAAACAGGCCTTCGGAGGGGAACAGATTCTGAAGCTCGCTATCGGTTGGCGGCGGCGCCAGCTCAGCGTCGACCGGCAGGTAGACGCCTTCTCCGATTCTGCCGAAAGGAACGCAGTTTGCGCTCGCCGCGAACCCGCCGTCCGCAGGGATGACGAGCACCCCGTCGGCGGCCGTCGGAGACTCGCCGGCGATGGGCACAACACGCACCTTGGCCTGGTCGACCGGCCACCGCGTGATCTCCGCGAGCCAGTCGCTGGCGTCGCCGCCCGGGAGGTACCAGGCGGAGGTCGGGAGGGGGCGGGACCCGCGGCGGCGGATGGTGATCTCAAGTTGCGGCACGGATCCCCTCGGCGAACGGGGTGATCGCTTCGCGCATGACCTGTCGGCTCGACGCGCGGGGGACCATCGGATCGTCGTCGGCAGGCAGGAAGTAGTTCTTGCCGAACACGCCAGCCGCTGTGCTGCCGGCCTGCGCGTTGCACCACCCGGTCAGCTCGCCCTCGGCGAGCACCAGCGACACCTCGGGCAGCGAGGCGTCGCCCGGCATCAGGTGCAGCAGGCCGCGGGAGTCTAGTACCGCTCGGCTGCCGTCGGGCCAGCGGGCCTCAGACAAGCGGAACCGGAACGGGGCGCCGTCGAGTTGGGTGAACGCTGCCGCATCGCCGAAGTCGTCTTCGAGCCGCTCGGTGACGAACAAGGGGCTGTTATTGCGCACCGACACAATGAAGCCCCGGCTTTTTGTGTCCAGCAAGGTCAGCCGGCCCCGACGATCAACCCCGATCGAGACAAACCGGTTGCGGCACGTGTGCACCTGGGCGATCCGGTCGACCCGGCCGTCGGTCCCGTCGGGGTTGTCTTCTTCGACCCTCTTGGTCTCAAGGTCGACGCGGTAGCGGCGTGTGACGCCATTGCTGGTGCTCCACACGCCCACGCACTCACCGTCGGGCGAGGTCCAGCGGAGCTTCCATTCGGCGCGACTCGACTGGCGCTGGATGTGAGCAGGCGCGTGGCGAGTGCACCGCACGAGGATCTCTCCGTCGAGGACCCGAAAGACAACGCCGGATGAGTTCAGGGCGACAGGGCCGTCGACGCCTACCACATCCCACAGATCGACGCGGTGGGTCGGAGCGCCTTCGAGTGTCTCGTGGACGGTCACCTTGTCGAGGGAGGGGGCGTCGCCCGTGTGGGACAACGCCATGTGGCCGGCGCTGCCTGGGATTCGGAAGTAGCGGCCGTGCGCGGAGTCCAGGTACCGTGGCAGCGTGGTCGACCCGGTGCTCTCACCGCTAGTCAGGCCGATGGCATGCACCTCACCTTCTCTAATCACCATCAACGCCCCGTTGTGCATAACGACCCCCGCCGCGTCCGCGGGGTGGATCCGTAAGCACCGGACCGAGCGGCGAACGAGATCGGCGTGCACCAGGTGCAGGTCGTGCTTGGTCCCGCAGACAAAGCTCGTCATCCCCTGCAGGCAGTTGGGGGAGGCCCACCAAAGGGCGCCACGCGGAACCTGGTCGCTCAGCTGCACGGCGCCGCGCCCACGCTCGGTCCAACGCATCAACCGTCCGTCCTTGGTGACCGCCAAGGCCCCCCAGCCCGCGAGGAACCAGCTCCTCGCGGACTGAAGCTGGTGCGGCATCCGCAGCGGGAACGCGCCCTCGCGGAAGATCGCGGGCAGGTGGTCAGCATCCCGCGGGCGGTGCAGGGGGGGGCTGTCTTCGAGAAGCGTGTTGGGGTCGACCCGCACCAGTCGCACGGTGCGCTGGCCACGCAACCGGCGTTCGATCAGTCGAAACTCTCCCCCACGGCTGACGGTGGCAACGTAAACCCGGTCAGCCGACAACGCCCGCAGCGAGGCCTTCATTTGCTCGTCGCCCCACGACTCGGCGGGCATGATGAGGATTGCTTCAGTCGATTCTTGCGCCTTGTCGACCTTATCGCCGAACGCTGGGATCGACTCCGACAGGTTCGGCGCCGTACCTAAGGCGCCGAGGTGGGCGACCAGGCCGCTCGTCGTGGAAAGATCGACCTCGCGCAATTCGGTCCCCTCGCCCCGCCAGGCCTTCAGGCTGGCCGACTTGGGGGTGCTGGCGGCGAAGGCTAACGCGGCGGCGGCCGCCAGCACACGGGGGGTTCCCCATGCCCGGACGCCCGAGTCGATGAGCAATTCGCGCCGCACTCGCGGCGTGCTGGGCGGCGTCTCGCGGTGCAGGTACATCGCCTCGTTCATCGCCACCCGAACCGCTAGGGTGAGCCCGTCCTGGGCCAGCTCGCTGAGGAGCAGCCGGTCGGGGTCGCCGCGGTTGGTGATGTCGGAGAAGCCGCCGGTCTCCTGGTGGTGGGCGTCGGTCAGCCGTCGCGGGAGCGACGCGCTGGACAGCAACCGGCTCGCAACGCGGGACACGCCGGCGTACTCGGGGTGCTCGAGCAATTCAGCGATGACCCGGCGGGCCGCCTCGCAGGGGGGGACTTCCTCGACCGGCGCCTCGATGGGCGCGGGCGCAGGCAGGGCGTTGAGGCCGGTCTCCATGCGCAGCCGCACCGATTCAGGCGAAACCTGCCCGAGGCCCTTGGACAGCTCCGCCAAGTCAGCCATCAGCGAGAGCCCAAGCTCTTCGAGCGAGGCGGTGTCCTGCAGCGCTGCATCGAGCAAAGCTGTAAGCCCCGGCCGCACGGCGGACGCAACGGCCTGTGACTCTGGCTTCGCAACGGCCGGTGGGCCAGCGAAGACGATCTCCGCCAAGGCGGCCTTCGCCTCTGGGCTCGAGCGCAGCGACGAGTCCAGCGCCCGCACCTTGTGCAGTCCGGCGAGGGCGTCACTTAGCAGCGTTGTAGCCGAAGCGTTGCGTTGATCACTCTTTTGGAAGGCCGCGTCAACCACGCCTGCCAACAAGCCGGCCTCGCTGCCGTCGGTCGCCCAGTTCTTTCGCGTGGCGGCGAGGAGCAGCAGCAGTGAACCGAAGCGGGGGAGCCCGTGCGGCGCCAGGTGGTTCAGGGTGACCGTGGCCTCCTCGAGGAACGTGATGGTCTTCCCGTCGCCCCAGGCGATCACCTTGCCGTCGTCCTCCCACCGCCAGAACGACTCGCGCCCTGCCTGGAAGTACTCTCTTATGAACTGGTCATTCGCCGCCATGCGGGGCCCCCAGCTGCCTGACAGAGGACCTCGACGCGCCAACAAAGCAATCGCCTGCTACCAGCTGGTGCACGCCGCTAGGGCGTAGCAGCAGGTAGTCGCCTGGGTTGAGCTTCCAGGCTTCACACAAAACACGTGCGTCGAGCCTCGGCATCCAGTGGTAGCCGACCGGCGCCGCGACGCCGTGCTGCACATGAAAGAGCTCCGCGCGGAGCGGAGGAAGGGGCTTGCCAACGATCACGACTTGCGAGTCGCTGGCCGCGTAGGACAGGCGGTCAAGCCGGACCCGCGGCGCCGTTTCTACGTACTTCGCCCACGCGGCACGAGACGCCAGCGCCAAGCCTGCGGTTGTGACCTCCGACGATCGCGCAAGCGACACAGCCGCCACCGGCGTCGGCGCGGCGTACCTGCTGGCGGGTCGAGCGAGGGCGAGCCACGCGTCGAGCGGTCTCCACTCCCCGTCGCGAACGTGCCCGCGCGGCACTCCGGCGCCGACGGCTAGCAGCTGGTCGCCTGCATAGACTTGGTAGACCCGGCACCCGAGCACCTCTCGCAGGCGGCGCTCAACCATGGGCGTAAGCGCAGGGCCGCGCAGCCACAACCGGCGGTCGGACGCGGAGTTGACCTCAACGCCGGGGATGCCGCGGAGCGTGGCGAGCCGCGCCAGACCGCTCAGCGGCGCCTCGGCGCACCAGCCGGACGCTACGGTGCTGAGTCGAGCCTGGCCCATAGTTCATTCACCTGGTTCTCGATGAAGGTCCGTTGCTGCGCGTCGGGCACCCACTGGCAGCGGGCCGCCAGCAGCGTCAGCCGATCCCTCGCAACGCTACGTTCGACGCCGCCGGCGCGCTCGATCATCTCGGCGAGCACGGACAGGTCGGCGTGCAGTTGCTCGGGGTCGGGAGCCTCGCCGACCTGAGAGCGGGGGTGGCCAAGCGCCCGTTCTTCGTCGTCTGCTGCGTCGACCGCTTGGGAAACTAACGCCGCGAGCACCTCCTGCTCGTCCTCGGTGTCCCAGATGTACCGGAGCACCCACAGGTCGGTGCGGTTCGCGTCGAGCCTGCCGCACAGCAGGGCGCTAGCCGCGACCAGCCGCTGGAGCTTTACCGCCCGACGGTCCGAGACCCGGATGCCGGCGCCGCGGAGCTTGATCACCAGGTCGCAGTACGCGGGCAGGACCTGTTCGATGGACACCTGCGGCGTCAGCCGGTGCAGCCTCCGCAGATCGTCTGCTCGCAGCCCGCTGGTCGGCGCCTCCTGATTCGAAGATTGCGAGTCGAGGCGCCAACCGGCGTTCAGCACTTCCCGCAAGCTCTCATCGGGGACGTTGACGCAGTTCACGCGAATCAAGAACCGGTCGAACAAGGCCCCCAGCGCCTCGTCCTCGGGCAGGTGGTTGCTGGCGCCGACCACCATCAGGGTGGGCAGCGGCCGAGTCTCGCGGCCCCTGCGGAACACGCGCTCGTTGAGCACCAGCAACAGGCTGTTAAGGATCGCGCTGTTGGCGTTGAGCAGCTCGTCGAGGAACACGAAGTCCGCCTCGGGCAGCATGCCTTCGGTGTTGGTCTGCAGCTCGCCGTCGCGTAGCTTGCGGATGTCAAAGGGGCCGAAGATCTCGTTGGGCTCGGTGAAGCGGGTGAGGAGGTAGTCGAACACCCGCCCGTCGATCCGCGACGCCAACGCCTGCACCAGCGCGCTCTTCGCCGTTCCGGGCGGGCCGAGGAGGAACAGGTTTTCCCGCGCGGTCAGACAGAGGCCCAGCAGGTCAATGATCTCATCCTTGCCGACAAAGCTCTGCTTGAGCGGCTCGAGCACGTCGGCGCGGAGCGCGTGCCCGAGCCGGTGCGCGTCCGGCTCAATCGATTCACTCACTTGTCTGGGCCTCTTCGGGTTCGCGGGTAGGGGAGAGGTTGCTGGCGACCTTTGGGCAGAGCTCCAGATGGTCGCCCAGGGCGGCGGCGACCGCGTCCCGCACGGGGTCTTCGCGCAGCCGATCGACGTCCGCGGTAGCCAGGACGCGATCAACATAAACGGACGCTAACGCCGGGCAACCTAGCACGACACGCGAGTCGACCTCGCCCACCCCAGGGACTCCAACCGACGACAGCGGCCACTCTCGCGCCCACCGCATCAGCTGCCCTACTAGAGGATCGTCGCTGGCGGCCGAATTGGCAAGCTTGACCAACGCGGGGAGGAACCGAAACACCAGATCGACGGAATAGTGGTGTGACGGCTCACTCCGATCCGGCTCGCTTGGCAGCTCACCCTCTAGGGCGTCGGCCGTGAAGTCGCGGTGCAATGCCAGCGAGCAGGCCAAGTAGAACGCCGCCGCCGACCACCGCACGGCGGGCTCGTCAATTCGCGGTGCATTGCCGGGCGTCTCCAAACGGTACCCCTGCTCGAACTGCACCACCACGCGTGCGGCCTCGTCGATGTCGGAGTCAGACAACGGCGCAGGCTGGTCGACGCGAAGGGGATCGCCATCGAGCAAGGCGGATACGAAGGTGGAGAGCGGGGATGCAGGCATTGCCGCGTCGATTCCGGGGTGTGGCCTGCCGCTGATCCTACCGTACCTTGTCGACTGCGACGAACGCATTTGCCGAGATTATGCTTGGCGGTGGTCGTGGGGCAGCACCTAGTGCTCGCTACGGCACACATCCAGCAGAGCGATCAACCGGACGACAGGCACGAAGTGCATCGAAGCATTATTCGTCAACACTCTGGTCGACGGCCTCTTGCCTGCCGTGATAGAGTCTTGCAAGCTTCAGCATTAGTTCTTCTAGCTGGGCGAAGTACTCCGATTCGTCCATCGTAACCTTTTGCTCACGCAGAGTCGCCAATTGTCTTTCGAGGTTGTCCCGCTGATCACGCGAATTGCGGGGCATGTTGGCTTCGCGGCTGCTGGGTAGCAGGTGGACCTGGTGGGCGCGAGTTCCGTCGAGTTCAGCGCCGGACTCGGCACGCTGCGTTGCCCGTAGCCCGCGAAACCAGCTGGCCGGCGTCCCGAGCCCGTCGCCGTTGTCGTCCAGCAGCGCGTGCTCCGTGACGAGGCGGTCGTCGTTCTCGTAGTACTCGTTCACGCGGCGGCACGCGGTCAAGTACGCCTCGAGCAGTGAGACCTGGTCGTCCTTGTCGAGGTCGGCCGCAGGGTCGGTGATGGCGTCGGCCAAGAAGCCGCCGAACCGGGCGAAGTTCAGCTCGAAGCCGCTCTTGGCGGCGGATATGACGACGCGGTCTTCTGCCGCCAGGACGTTGACGAACGGCCCGCTCGATGATGCGCAGTTGATGATTACCGTGGGGGTGTCGAGTGGAGTAACCCAGTCGGACAGTTCGGCGGCCGTGACGTCGGGGCCTCTGAGATTGAACTTCGCCGCTGTGCCGTCGTAGGTTCCGTGCCCCAGCAGCACAATCCAAAGCAGTTCACAATCGGGGCGGCCGCCTGCCTCGAGCGTGTTTCTTAGCTGCTGGCGATCACTTGATTCTGCCTTGGACCTCCCGATCTGAACGATGTTGGCGCCGGCCCGCTCCGCGGCGTCGCGCCACTTGTCCGCCCAGGTGGTGAACATACTGCCGTACTCCTCGGCGCCGGCGGCGCCAACGACGAGTATCACATCCTGTCGACGCTCATTGGGCTCGGCGCCAGCGCTGAGGGCAGGAGTGGCCGCGAGCAGCCCGGCAATCAGTCGGAGGGTGACGCCCATGCTAGGCAAGCCCTTTCCAGCGGCGCAGCCCCCACTCGCCAACCAGGCATGTGACGGCCAGCAAGAAGAACATCGGTTGGTGCCAGAGCGGAGTGATCTGCGTTTCGGTAATCGGAACGCGGCGGTTGGGCAGTTCGTCGACAAAGGAGTTGAGGTCGCGAAGCTCCAGGACCTGACCATCCGTCCGGCTGGCGATCTGTTCGAGCAGCTCGCGGTTGGGACGCAGGCGCACGAACTCCTCGGCCAAGGGTTGGGCGACCCAGCCGGTCTGCCGCCGTGGCATCTCCGAGCCATCCGGCGCAAACACTGAAACTGTCGCCCGGTGGGGGCCCGCCGTGCTGCCGCGGTAGCGGGTCACGTACACGCCCGGTTCATCGTCGCTGGGCTCGGCGCGCAGCTCCAAACGCTTGCCGTCTGGTGAAGCAACATCGATTCGCACTTCGGCGTTGTCCAGCGGCAGGTACTCCGCATCATGGACCCGTACCTGGACGTCAACGCCGCTGGTGGAGTCGCTGGTTTGCGTGACCTCGACCTCAACGCGTCCGGGCACGTCGGCCACCAGCCAGCGGACCGTCTGACGCCACGACTTTTCCAGATCGTCGTTCTCGATATCCGACCGACGCAGCCCCCACCGCCAGATGTCGGCGATCAGCAAGGCGGCGGTTCGCCCCCTGCCAAACCGTTGGGCGACGAGAGCGGGAAGCTTCTCACCGTTAACGTCCGTCACGTAAGCCATCTCGGCCGCGCCTGGTTTGACTCGACCCGTTTGGGATACGGTCTTGTACTCCGGCATAGCGACCACCCGCTCGCGCTCTTCTTGCTCGGTCTTACGCAGGCGCACCCAGTCCTGCAGCCAACCCTCGCGAGTCAGATCCAGGCGGTACGAATCTTCAACCACAGCGGATCGGTCGTTCGAAGACGCATCAAGGTAGACCGGGAGCAGGTCGGCAACGGGCGTGCGCCGGTAACCGCCCTCGGCAAACGACTCCACGCCGGCGAGCATCAAGAGACCACCACCTCGGCGACTGACGAAACCCTCCAGCAGCGTGAGCTGATCCTGTGTGAAAAACTCGGCTTCTAGATCGTCGAGGATGATTGCGTCGTACTGGTATAGCTCGTCGGCCGTCTTGGGGAAGCCGTCCCGCAGTTCCTCATCGTCCCGCGTATTCAGACGCGTCAGCACGGGTTCGTCGTAGCGTTCGGAAGTCTCTTCGTCGTCGCGACGAAAACCGTCGAACAGCTGGTTCCCCGATCCACTCCCGCGGCGGCGGAAGGTGAACTTCGCTTCCCGCTTGGCGATCCGCACTAGCCCCACTAGTTCGAGCTGATCGTCGTCGTCGAGAGCGCGGCGGAGGAACTTGAAATCCCAGTTCGGGCGTCCCGCGACGTAGAGTACGCGGTACGGGCCTTTGCCGTTGTCCAGCACGACGCTCCGCTCGTTGTTGGACTGGGTCGCCTCCAGGCTCTCCGTTTCTCCCCCCGCGCTATCGGCCGTAGCATCTGCCGGCGAGGCGCGCACGGTGAGGAAGCCGACGCCCCTCTGTTCAGGCCGGATCTGGAAGCGCGCCGCACCGAGTTCTTGGTCGCCTGCGAACTCGATGGTTTGCTTCTCGATCACCTGGTTCGCGCCGTCAAGTGCCCGGACGTCGACCCTGCGCTGGTCGACGCAGCTGGAGCGGATATCGGCGTGGATCACAACGGGCGCCGACTCAAAATTGGTCTGCCGTACCGATACGCGCTCGACGCTGAGGTCTGGCAGGACATCGTCGGCGCCGATCACCACCGGGTAGACGGGCGGCAGGTTGGACAAGTCGATCGCGGGGTCTACCACATCAGTGGTGTTGCCATCAGTGAACAGCAGGACGCCGCCCAGGGGCAACCCGCGGAAGCGTTTTTCGATGGCCGCCAAGGCGGATCCCATGTTGGTCGATTCGCCTGTGAACTCTAGCGTTGCGAACTCCTTGACGCCGCGCAGCTGATCGTCAAATACAAGGCGACGCAAGTCGAAGTCCTGTCCGAGTCGCGTCTGCCAAGCCGAATCGGGCGTCAACGCCTGGTTCAGCTGTTCGCCCCGCGTCGCGCCGCCTCGCTTGTCGCGGATCTGTAGGCTTTGACTGCCATCTACGGCGATAGCGAACAGATTGGCCCCCGGTCGAGGACGCACCGCGGTCACCAGAGGCTCCACGAGGCACATCGCCAGGGCCGCCAAGCCGGTAGCCTTCAGCGTCGCCGCGAGGGTTCGCAGTCCCAGACCGGCCGGCGATCGGAAGTAGCTGTACAGCAGAGCGGCCGCGCCGATCGACAGCAGCAAAGCGGCGCCGGTTGCCCATTCGGGAGCGCCCCACAGACCCCAGTTGGTCATTCGCCGCTCCCCAGGCGTTCGTAGTACTCGCGCACGGTCTCGATGAAATCGACAGGCACCGGATCGCGGTCGATCGGGACGAGCGAGTCGGGCGACTCTTTTCGGCGTATCTCTTGTTGTATCCGCTGACGGACCTCCGCTAGCGGATTCGCCACCCCTTCGATTAACTTCTGCCAATCGGGCTCCTTCGAGTGCCGCTTGAACTCGGCACGGGCCTCCTCAGCTCTGTCACGGATGCGGGCGACCTCTGCGCGGAGCTCCGGGTCGTCAACAAGATCCTGGACGTCGCGCATGCGGTCGTTCCACTCGCGAAAGTCCTCGCCGGTGATCGGCCCGCCGGGCGTGTTCAGGCTGTTGAACAAGTCATTCAAGTCCCATCCGCGGCCGCCCTGACCCCCGCCACGCTGCTGCTGGTTTTCCTCCGGTTGCGCACGCTGGCCGGAACCACCTTGTTGCTGACCGGTCGGGCGATCACCGCCCTGACCACGCTGCTGCGATTGGTCTGATCGCTGGTCTGAGGCTTGCTCGCCGGCTGGCCCAGGCAGCCGCGGCAGTTCTAACGGCTCTGGGGCGTCGTCCGATGATTGCTCGCCCGGCCCAGTCTGCCCCGTCGCGCTGGGGCGCGAGTCCGCGTTCTGGCTGCTTCGTTGACCTTCGCTAGGCGGCGCCCCTCTTTGCTGGGTGCTACGCCCTTCTGTCGCGCGCTCGTCTGAAGGTCCCGCTTCGCCCTGCGCCTGCTCGATCTCTTGATCGAGTTGCTCCTGCAAGTCTTGTAGCTCGCGCTCCGCGCGACGCAACGCTTCGGTCCCGTCACCCAGCACGCTCTCGGCCGCGCGATCGACGCTCTGCCGCAGTCGATCAATCCCACCGTTCGCCGCCCGCATCGCTTCGGCGGCCTCGGGGGCGACTCCGGCATCAAGAAGCTGCCGGGTAATGTCGAGCGCCTGGTCTACCTGATCGTCGTTGGCCTGTCGGACGGCGTCGAAGAGCTCCCTCGCCAGCAGGGGTTCGGGCTCTTCGGCTTCCTGGACCGTTTGCTGCATCCGCTCAATGAGTTCCTCATAGTTGCGCTGCTGATCTGCGAGACCCTCCAGGATGTCCTCTCGAGCAACACTGTCCCGGAGCGACCGGCTCTGCTGCCGCTCTTGCTCATCAAGGCGGTCCGACAGTTGCTCTTGCTGGGAGTCGAGGTCTTGAGCCGCTCTGCGGAGGTCTTGCATCTCCTCCGAGAACCGGTCGGCGGCGCGTCGGCGGAACTCGTCGCGCAGCTGGTTGAGCTGGCTGCCTGCGCGGGTCCCTTCGGTGACCGCCTCGCTAAGCCGCCCTTCCTCGAGCGCTTCGGACGCCTGCTGGACACGCGAACGTGTCGCCTCGAGTTGCTCCTGAGCGTCGCGGGTTTGCTCTGGGGTCTCGGAGCCCTCCAAGTCGTTCTGCAGTTCTTCTGTGTCGCGGAGGATCTCGCGCTGCTGGTCGCGGAGTCGTTTCAGCTCGCGTTCTAGCTGATCCTGCTCCTCTTCACTCTCGGCCGCTTCGAGCTCCGATTGAAGCTGCCGCACACGGTCGTTCAGGTCCTCCTGCCTGCGGGCGAGCTCACGGAGTCGGTCTAGCACCTCCCTGGCCTGGTTGGTTCCCGTCTGGGCTTGTTCCTGCTGGCTCCGCGCGCGGCTCTGCGTCTCGTAGCGGTTCTCGCTGGACGACAACTCAAGCTCGTTGAGCTGCTGCTGCGAGCGGCTGCCAGCGCCGGACGCGCTGCCCGATGGCGAGCCCTGTTGTTGCTGAGCACTGGCTTGGATGACGTCGAACTCCCGCGCCCGCAACTTCAGCAGTGCTTGGTAGGCCGATTGCTCAGACGACATCGCTGGGCGGAGGCCGCTGTGGGCGGCGTCCGTCGCCGCTTCCGACAGTCGCCTGAAGGCTTCCTCCATCTGCTCGCGTGCGGTCTGGGCGTGCCCGGCAGATTCACCATCGGAAACCTCTGCTGCGAGTTCTTCCAGTTGCTGGATGGCGTTCTGCTGCGATTCGGCGATCACCCCCACATCCGTGGCGAATTCGGCGGACGGCTCAGCCGCGACTTCGCGACGGACAAGCGTCCACGTGGCGCTGATGATCTGTTTCTGGAGTTCGGCAAGCTCGGCCGCCTGCTGTGCGGCGCCCTGCGTCTGGCTCTGCTGTTGTTGCTGCTGCTCCCGCTGCTGCTGTTCAGTGGGTTGTTCGCCCTGGCGGAAAACCTCCTCGAAGTGGCGAACCTCGGCGAAGTACATGTCGCTCAGAGTCCGCCGGGCCTTGCCGTTGGGTCCGTAGTCTTCCGCCCAGACATAGTATGAAAGCAGCTGATCAGGGGCTGCGTGGAGTTCCTCAAAGTCGATCGAGTGTGCAATCGAGTGTTTCTTGAGAGTATCGGGCGGGCTTTCTAAGTCGCTATCGAACAGCAGCACGTCGGTGGGCTCCCCGCCGCCGATCGAGTAGCTGACGCCAACGCTAAGCAGCCCAAAGTCGTCCGTCGCCTCACCGGCGATATCCATCTCTTCGATTGGCGACACCCGCAAATCGCGCGCAGGTCGGGCAATCTTGAGCTTTGGCATCCGGTTGGGGGTGACGTTCACCACCAGTTCAGGCGGCAGTTTGTTCGCGCGCCCCGCTGCGTCCTCTAGGTGTAGCTTGAAACGCCTTGAGCGTTCGAGTGTGAAGGTCGCCCTGTAGTGTGGCGAGTCGCCATCTACGCGAGCGAGCGGAACCTCTCCCCCATCCCTGTCGACGAGCCGAGCGACGTCCACCGGCTTGTTCAGCCGGCACTCGATCATCAGCTCGGCCCCTTCGACGGCCGTCACGCGTCGGACGTCCTCGATACGTTTGGGCTGAAGGGAAGTGTAGTCCGGGTAGTGGATCTCGACGTCGGCTCGTTCGAGTCTGGGATAGTCGAACACGGAGATCCGATACGCTTCGGTCTGCCGGCTGCCAAATCCGACGCGGTACGTGAAGTCGTGGTTCACTGACGGGATGCGGCCGACGAACTTTGGGTCTTCGAAGCTGCGGGTCATCGAAAGCGTCTCGGCGGCGCCGGCTTCACGGGAGGCCGCCTCATTCAGAATCGTCAGGGTTGCCTCCGGCGGCACGACGCCGCCGAACTGCGCAACGATGAGCAACGGCGTCCCACGTTCAATCTCAGCATCTCCCGGCTCAACAAGGACATCGTCGACCAGGAGCAGGATGCGGTCCGCATCTCCGCCGGCAGCGGGCGAAGCATGGGCGATGGAATCGGGGCGATTGAACAGCACGACACACGACGCCACGAGCAAACCAAACGCGCCGAGATTGGCAAGGCGAGCGGCGCCGAGTTGCACGACAGAAACATCCCGCGTCCAGTTGTGGCTGCGCCCGTGGGTCACTGCCTCGCGAACAACGGACGATTGCAGGTAGCCTAGCCGACGATCCTGCGGCGACGGCGCTTGCTCGAGGGCTGCGAGCAGGCCGGCGCCCAGTTCGGGGTGCTTGTCTTCAATGCGGTGCGCGACCCAACGAGGGTCGGCGGTGGAGCGGTTGACCAGCACCCGGCAGAGGATGTCGGTAGCAACGGCGGCAACGGCGATGGCAACCGCCAGCTGGCGCCCCGAATAGCCCCAGGCGTCACCCCACTGCCAGGCCGCACCCGCGGCGATAGCCCACGCCAGCCAGCAAACGGCGAGCGACCATCCCCGCCGCACGCCGCGTAACCGGTCGCGGACCCGCGAGAGCATTTCGTGCAATTCGTAGATCATTGCCGAGTTCTCACGATTTCCTTAGGCGGGGGCGGGCTGCGGCGCCGTGGGTCGCGACAGCTTGCCCGCCAGCAGGGTTTCGACAATCAGCAACAGCAGCGCGACAGCAACGAGGTACTTCCAGACCTTCTGCTGCCCCTCCAGTTCAATGTCCCGCATCTGACGCAACTCGGCGTTGGCTGTTGCGGGGTCGAACTCCCCCGCGAGCCGGCACCCGAGCTGCTCGAACGCCTCTTGGGGCAGCGGCGCGGTTTCGCTCTCGAGCGGATCGACGTGCACACTGAACATGGCTGGCCTCTCGGTCGTGCTGACCGCGTAAACGCCGGGTGAGTCGGTATCTTCAACGGCGGAAACGCCGCTTTGGATGAGTATCCTGGTTCCATCCGGTTTGGTCAAAAATGCGTCTTGGGGCAGGTCGATGCCGTTGGGTAGCGGCGCCTGCTCGCCAATCAGGTAGCTGCCGGAGAACGCGCTGTCGCCGCGACCCTGATTAATCAATGCCGACAGCATGAGCAGGAACTTCCACGAGCGGGCCAGCTGGCTGTCGGCCGGCCGCCAGCTGCTCGTAAAAACAATCAGCTTCCCCCGCCCGATCCGTTGCTCGATGATCGCCGGTGCGCCGGAATCAAACCGGGCGAGAACCGCCGCGTCCGAGAGATCTGCTCTGTCGACCTGGCGGTGCTTCCAAAAGTGGATCTGTGTGAAGTTATTGAATTGGGGACCCGCCATCGGAGCGAACAGCGGGTGCCTGAAATCTATCTCGCCCAGCAACGCGTAATCATCCACATCGGCTTCGGTGACTTCGATTGCGTCGCCGCCCACAAGAGCGCCGAGTGCTGCGTCGTCGCCTTCCTGGACGACGTACAGCGTAGTGCCCCCCGCTCGCATGTAGTCACGGAGAGCAGTACACTGCGCCTTTGTTGGCTGAGCGGTCACTACTACGAGCTCAGGGGGCGCGTTTGTGAGCAGGGCGCTGTCGGGCTGGGCCTGTTCGAGTACCGCCGCCCCCAACGGGACGCTCTCTACGGCGCGGGCCACGTAGTAGGCCATCCCGTCCGCGTCCCCTACGTCGTCGACGCCCGAGTAGATGACACGAGCCTGATCGACCTCGGGGCGGACGTAGTGTACCGTGTTATCAAAGTCAAAGTCGTCCCCGGTGAGCGATAGCTGCATGTACTCGTCACGGGTAGCCGGTAGGCTGACGCGGGCGACGCGACTCTCGCCCGGGGGAACATAGACGTCGGTTGCGTCATCGAGTGGGTCACCCGAAGCGTTCCGCCACTCCAGCCGGAAGCTATCGCTGATTGAGTCGGTCGAGTTAATCACTCGGACACGTAGCTTCTCCTCTGTCGGCTCTTCGCTCTCATTCGATCGCTGACCGAGCAGCGCCAGCCCCGCGTTGGTTGATGCGCCGGTCGTCACCGGAACGAGTTCCAGCACCGCATCGTCGGGCCATTCATACTGGCTGAAGTCGCTCAGCCGGCCGCCTTGCTGAAGGTCGCTTACGATCACAACACGGCGTTGCCCAACCATCTTTTGAGCGTCGGGTTCGCCTTCGCCCTCGAGGCTAGCCAGCGCGTCGCCCATCGCTTGGCCGATGCTCGTGGCCGCCCAGGTCGGTGAGAACTCTCGGAGGCGCGCCAGGGCAGTTGCGCGGCGCTGGGCTGAGGGAACTTGGGCCAAGTCTTGTCGGCTCACGATCGGACGGAGTGATAGATCAAAGGCATACAGCGAATACTGGTCCTGCGGCCGGTAACGCTTGAGAGTCTCGTCGACGGCGGCGACGGCCTGCCGCCACAGGTCGCCGCGCCTCATGCTCGCGCTGGCGTCTACCAACACGGCGACACGCTCCCCCATGGCGTCACTTGGCGATGTCCTGGCCGATTGGCGGAAGAATGGTCGTGCGAACGCAACTGCCAGCAGCGTGATGGCCAGAGCCCGCAGGAGCAGCAGGAGCAGATTGTCCAGACGGCTGCGTCGCGTGATTCTCGGAGGCGACGGCTCCAGGAACATCAACGAGCTGAACTGCGTCTCGCGGCGCGGCGTCCGCCGGATCAGGTGGAACACCAGCGGCAGTGAGATGGCCGCCAGGCCGAGCAGGTAGAGTGGGGCCAGCACGCTCATCGGGCCCTCCTAGCGATCCGGTCGTTGCGGGCCGGTGTGCGGCCGCGTTCGAGCCGCGTACGCAGCAGGTCGAAGAGCGACAGCTCAAGCGGCCGATCGGTTGGGCACACAACCAGCTCGACTCCAAGCTCTTTGCAGTCCTGGCTCAGCGTCGCCGCGTGCGACTGGAACGCGTCGAGGTACTTGCGCTTCGCTACGTCGGGATCAATGTAGAGCTTCTTGCCGGACTCGAGGTCGTGGAAGATTCTCGCATCGTCAAACGAGAACGCCAATTCGGCTGGGTCGAGTACGCGCAGGATGATCATTTCATGCCCACGAGAGCGCAGGTAGGCCACCTGACGCTTCAGCAGGTCGGTCGGCGCGATCAGGTCAGAGATCAACACCACTAGACCGCGCTTCTTGACCGACCGGGCTACCTGCTCCAGCGGCTCGGCGACATTGGTTCCCATGCCGTCGGGTTGCCGCTGCAAGGCGGCCATCAAATGGCGGAGGTGGCCCGCGCGGCGCCGCGGGGGAAGGTACTCGCGAATCACTTCGTCGAATACGGCCAGTCCGACGGCGTCCCGCTGCAGGTAGAGGAAGTAGCCCATCGTAGCCGCCAGCGTGCGGGCGTACTCATGTTTGCTGACGCCGCCCGCCTGAAACGCCATTGAACGGCTTGTGTCAACGAGCAGGTAGCACAGCAGGTTAGTCTCGTCCTCGAAACGCTTGACGTAGTGGCGGTCGGTCCGGGCCAGCAGCCGCCAGTCGAGGTAGCGCAGGTCATCGCCTGGCGAGTACTGGCGGTACTCGCTGAACTCGACCGAGAATCCGTGGTAGGGGCTGCGGTGGATTCCGGCGTAGAAGCCCTCTACGATCACTTTCGCCCGCATCTGGAGGTTCTTGATGCGCATCAGGGCGGGCGGGTCAATGAAGCTCAAGCCCCGTTGAGCCGAGGGCGCCGTTCGCTGGTTCTCAGTCGCCATCGCCACCCGATTAAATCCCCTGTGTGACTGTGTGGGTCGACAAATCTCCGCCACGCCCGGAAGCGGTGGTGTGGGCGGCTCCGCACAGGTCCTACCGGTCGATGCCGCGGACATGCTTAAGCAAACGGTCAATAACATCGTCGACGGTCACGCCCTCGGCCTCCGCCCGGTACCCAATCAGCGTGCGGTGGCGGAGCGTTGCGTGGGCGAGCGCCCGGATGTCCTCCGGCGATACGTGTGACCGGCCCTGCAGAAGTGCGCGGGCCTTGGCGCCCAGCACCAGGTACTGCCCCGCCCGGATGCCCGCCCCCCAGCTTACCCACTCGTTGACGAAGTCGGGCGTGTCCGGCTGGCCGGGACGCGAGGCCGCCGCCAGCCGCACGGCGTAGCGGACGACTTCCTGCGCTACCGGAACCCTCCGCACCATCTCGTGGAATCGGAGCACATCGTCGCTCGAGAAAATCGGTTCGATGTCAGCGGGCCTCGACGACGTTGTTTGGGTTACGACTTGCACCTCATCGTCTTCGGGCAGGTAGTCGATGACCACGTTGAACATGAAGCGGTCGAGCTGTGCCTCGGGAAGCGGGTAGGTTCCCTCCATCTCGATTGGGTTCTGCGTCGCGAGGACGAAGAACGGCTCATCGAGCGGGTAACGCACCCCGCCCGCGGTCACCTGGTGCTCCTGCATTGCTTCGAGCAGGGCGGCCTGGGTTTTTGGCGGCGTGCGGTTGATTTCGTCGGCAAGGATCACGTTGGCGAATATCGGGCCTTTGACAAACTGCAGCCTTCGCTGCCCGTCCGGCGACTCCTCCAGGATCTCCGTTCCGGTAATGTCGGCGGGCATCAGGTCGGGGGTGAACTGGATACGCTGGAACCGGAGGTGGAACACCTGGGCGATCGATCGCACCAGCAGCGTTTTCGCCAGTCCCGGAGCCCCCGTCAGCAGGCAGTGTCCGCCGGCGAATAGCGTGATCAGCAGCTGCTCGACCACCTCTTTCTGGCCGACAATCACCTTCGACAGCTCGCCGCGGATCCGCTCGCTTCCCTCGCGGATCTGCTGCACGACTTGCTCTTCTTGTTCGTAGTTTTCGATGTCGATGCTCATAGGGTAGGGCAGGTCGCAGGTATCGGTGAACAAAGCGTGAACTAACTCGCCTGGACTTCCGGGGGAAGGCGGCGCACCAAATTAGTGTGTCATCGCGTAGAAGATAATGTTGATAGCCATGGGGTAGGCCTTGTTCTCAGCGAACTCGTTGAAGTACCACTCCGAAACGCCCTCTTCCTCCCAGCCGTCGCCCAGGTCGGTGTTGTGGCAGATGATAGCCATCATACGGCCGTCGTCGTCGAACAGGCCCTTGTAGTGAACGGTGCGGCAGTCGCCCCCGTGTCCGTCCTCCCAGGTGACGCCCCACGGACGCCCCTGCACGGCCGCGCGGAGGCCACAAACCTGCGGCTTCTCCTTAAGGCGGTAGACGCAGCTAAAGACGTCATGGTCTAGCGGCAGCTCGCTTGGCTCCCGGTCGGGGAATACCCGCTTAATCTGCTGGTAGAAGTTTTTCCACTCATAATCTCCCCAGAAGTCGTCAACCATCAAGAAGCCGCCGCTGAGGAGATACCGCCGCAGGGCCTGCACCTCGTCCTCACTAAAGACCAGCCGCCCTGGCTCGATAATGTAGATGAATGGGTAGTCGAACAATCGGTCGTCCGTCAGCCGCATGTAGATAGGACGGGGCTCGACCTTGAGAGAGGTGAGCTGCTGCAGGCGGAAAGACAGGTTGAGGTCGCTGTCGGGGTAGTCGGTCCGCCACGCCCCGCCGCGGCCGCCTCTGCCACGGAAACCAAAGCCGCCGCGGCCGCCGGAGCTGTACTGGATGCGGACAAAAGTGAACACATCGTCCTGGAACCGCTTGTTGTTCTCCCAGTCGGGAACGCCACCCCGATCCATGTTGTCGTCGTCCTGCCAATCCATCCACTGCGCACCGCCCACGCCGGCGACGAGCAGCATCGCCGCGGAGAACACAATCCGCTTAAAGTAGCGACTCTTCATGGTTCCTCGGATGCGGTTTCGGCATCGCCAGCGGTTTGCCCTTCGGACTCGCGCTCGCCATGCTCGGCCGACGGCGCGTCGGTTGAAGGTGCTTCGTCGTTCATGTCGACGAGTTCTAACAGCAGCTTGTGCGCATCGAGAAAACGCGGCGCGTCCTCCAACGCAAGCAGCACCTCGCGCCGTGCCTCGTCGCGGCGGCCTTCGTCCTGCAGAAGCGTTGCTAGCCGGTAGTGCGCATTAACAGGATCGCTGGTCTCGAACTCCAGCAGCGCACGGTAGGCGGCAATCGCGCTTGTTGGCTGCTCTAGAGCGTCGGCAGCGCGTGCCAGGTAGCGGTGTGGGATTGGGGTGAGGGGATCGACTGCCAGCAGCCGCTCGGCGTTCTGCAACACGGCGCCCCAGTCCTGGTTCTGCTCCGCCATCTCAGCCAGACGGAAAAACGCGCCGGTCGCCTCACTGTCGCGTGCCGCCAGCGCCTCCAGAGCTTCGCGTTCGGACGCCTCATCGTTCAGTTCATGGTAGGATTGCGAAAGCAAAGTGTAAGCATTGCCCGCGCCGGTGTACTCCGGGTAGAGCTCGCGGAGTCGGCTGGCCGGGTCGATTGCGGCCTGCCAGTCTCCGGACCTCTGCAGCGTCTGGGCGTGGCGGATGAGGCCGTAGAAGTTGTCGGGGTGGCCTTCGAGCCACTCGGCGACAGCGTCCGCTTCGGCCGCTGGTGGAAGATCGAACTCGTCCCAATTCAGTTTGGGCGCCAGGCCCTCTGCCTCACTCGTAAGGTACTCTTGGAACCCGGAATTCAACTTGCCCAGCGGATCGGCATGACGCACCAGCGCCTCGTTGATCGAAACACCGGCCGCCAGGTCGTCGAGGATGATTTTGATAGTCTCGAAGCCATAGTTCTCGATTAGGTAGCGGACCGCCATTGACGATTCGTAGTAGGCGAACTGCAAGTGCAGCGGGCTCTTGGGGGCCAGGAACATCGAGCTGAGCTCGCTCAAGGGCGCCATCTCTCCGTCGAGGACCATCTGGCGGTAGGTGGGGGTCATCCGCTGCCCCCACGTTTCGTCCTGCTCCAGCTCCTCGTAGACTGAGATCCCCTCGCTGAGCCAACGCGGCATCTTGTTCGCCGACTTCTTGAGGGTGACTACGTGACAGAACTCGTGCCACAGCACGGCCTGCCAGTTGGCCTTGGTGTCTCCCAGGGCAGCCGGGCTGTTGGCGGTGATCACGTTGCCGAAGCAGACCCCCAGAAAGCCATCCGCTCCAGGGATTCCGAACGTCCGGACGGCAAAGTCGTTCTTGTTGGGGAAGATGTCGACCACCACAGGCTCTTCGATCGAAACGTCGTACTTCTCACAAATTGTCTGTTTTGCTTTGGAGAGTAGGTCCAGGACGCGTTCGCCATACACGGCGGCTTCGTGCTGTTCCATGCGCAAGTAAAACGCATCATCCGCCAGCACCTGGTGCTTCACCAGGCTGTCGTGGAGCGTTGCAAGGTTGTGGGCCACCACGTTGTAACCGTCGGTCGCTGACACCTCCTGAATCAACCGCCAGCCTTCCTCCTCTTCGCCCAAACGCAGAAGGTCTTGCGCCAGCTGCACCCGTGCAGGCAGGTAGCCGCTATCCATCTCCAGCGCGCGACGCTGGTAGTCGGCGCCTTCGCTAAAGCGGTACTTGTCGGACAGCTTGCGCCCGATGGTGTGATCCACTTCGGGGTTGCTCTTCCAGCTAGACAGGGCGGCGTTCCGCGCGGACGATTCGCCTTGCTCATCGCCCGCGATGTTGTGAAGCACGGATTGGTAGGCGTTGGCGACCGGATGCTTGGAGTTCACCTCCAAGACTTTAGCTAGCAGGCTCCGCGCATTGACGTATTGCTCGGCGTCGATCAGCCTCTCGACCTGCATCAGCAGACTTTCGGGGTGCCGCGGGTTGAGCTCTAACGCTTTGGCGAGGGCCGCACTCGCCCGCTTAGGGTCGCCGTCGGCGAACGCGCGGGCGAGCAAGTAGTGGTACCGCGGATCGGACTGGGCGGCCTCCGGCGCTGACTCGAGAGTTTGGGCCGCCAACGCGTGGTCGTACTTCTCGAGTGCGAGCTCGGCCGACGCCAAGTGCCCGATGATGAAGTCAGGGTGCTGCGCCGTGATCGGGTCGTAGCAGAGTTCGAGCACCCGCCGGGCGTCTTCGCCTTGCATGAGGAGATACCTGCCGAGAGTCAGCAGGTCGTTCGTTGACCAGTACCGGCGAGATCGCGTCTCGATGAGCTGGCCGACGCGGCCAAGGTGCATTGCGGCGAGCTCGTCGCGACCGTTGAAGCGGAACACCTGGTGAGCCAGCATCCGCATGCGGATGCTTTGCGGGTAGGACTCCAGGCCCTCCTCGACAGTGGCCATGGCATCCGCGTAGCGGCCAATCGCCAGCTCGGCTTCGGCCTTGACGTGCCTCCACTGTTCGAGGCGTATGCCTTCCTCAATTTCCGCCTCCGCCAACTCGATGCACTCTTCGTAGCTTCCCTTGAGGAGCAGCTTTTCCGCCTCGCTTACGGTCGCCGCTAGGCTTGGCGCAACGCTAGCGCCAATTACTGTTAGCAGGAGTACGTGAGCAGCAACCCTAGGCATGCCGTCTCCGGTACCGCAAAAAATCGTGGCGGACGGCGGCGTTGCCGCCACGCGGCCCACTGGCAGGCGAATATCGAGTTAACCCATATCGTTATACCCCAGTGGGAAACGTATGGGTCTCGGAAAAAACGGCAACAAAACGGCTTTCACCGCCCGGTTGCGTCCTGGTGTGCTCAGGTCTAGTGGAAGAGTGCAGAATCTCGCCGGGCTATTAGAGTTGGAGATCCCCCGTTTGGCGTCATTCGCCAAGGGGCAGAACAGTGCATTCGACGCCAACCAGCCTGGCGCCTGGACGACCGCGGTTGGCTCGGCCGAGGCGCCCACGAGGGCCCTAAGGGGCCGGGTGGCTCCGGCCGTGATGCACTCGCCCTGTTTGCGGCGGCGCGAGAGAGTTCCAGTTGCTGGGCTACTCAGGGCGAGAGGCCGTCGTGGGTCAGAGGCGATGTGCCTAATGGGCAGTCGTCGGGATCGCCGCAGTGGCGAGAGCTTCCTCCGCGGCTTCCAGCGACTGAAGTGACGCAGCAACAATCACCTCGTCGAAGGAGCAGCCCGCCGAGCGGTTTTCGCTGGCGACCTCGAATCGCAGTCGATCGAATTGGAACGTGTCGAAGTCAAACGAGGCGTGGGGTGGCGTTGAGGCCAGTTGCGCTGCTTCGACGTCGCACCAAGCCTTTGCGGTGGCTTGCCCCGACGCTCGTATTTCAACGCAGGCGACCAGGGTGTGCGGCAGGGAATCCCTCGGCAGCGGTTGGACGCCGGGGGTAGAGGGATCGATGTCCAGCTCGATGCGTGACTCGCTCGAGTTCTTGCGGATGTTGGAGTGGATTCCAAACGAGGTGAGGCTCGCCGGTTCGCCCATGAACAGCGGCTCCTGTTTGTTGCGTTCGTCGCCGAACATCAAGGACATGCCTGCCCACAAGAGCTGCTCGTCGGCAGGCACGTCGCACCTTGACCTCCACGATATCCAGACCTCTCCATTCCGCTGCCCGACCTTCCCGTCCGGACCAAGCAGGCCCGCCTGGGCAAGCCGAGAACCATCGGCCACGTCGAGGTCAAGATAAACCGCCCGGCGATCCCTGATGGAGAGCGAGTCGAAGAGACCGAACGCGGCGCCGTTCTTCGCCAGCTTCGGGCCGAAGGCGAACGAGCCCTGGGGTCGGATGCCTGGTTGGGCCAACCCGATCGTGTAGGACTCTCCGTTCGTCGCGTTGTGGAAGCCCTGGTAGGCGAGCAGGCCATCGATGCGGAGTAGCTCGTAGAACGCCACCATCTCTGCCGCATCATCGGAACCGTCGACAGCTTGCTGCCGCAGTTGCAACTCATCCGGGCGCACGAAGCCGCGGTCGTGCGGCAGGGGAACTACCTTTCCTCCTGCAACGGCGTCAGTCGAAACGGCCGTCTGGAATCCGGCGGACACGCTTACGGCCGGCGGTCGCAGGCCGGCGTCGCTTTCCTTCGCCGCTTTCAGTTCGACGGCGCCTTCGTAAACGGCGACCAGGGTCGATGCGTCCGCGTCGACGCTAACGCCGAACTCCGTGCCGAGGTCGTAGACCGACGTCGTTGGCGTCCGCACGACGAGGGCCGTTTCGTGCCCTGCGTTACGGCCAACAATCCGACCGGTCTCCAGATAGATCTGGTTCTCGCCTTCGATCACGGCCGCAACCGGCGCCTCGAGGACCCACACGCCGCCGGAGGTTGTGCCCAACTGTACGAACCCATGGTCGAGTGTAATCCTATCGTGCTTGCGGATAGGCTCACCCTTGATGAGCGGAGCGCGCTCGTCAGCCGAAAGCCCCAACGCCACCGATACTACCCCCACCACGGGTGGCGGGGCCACCTCAGGGGCGGGAGGGGGCACGGGTTCGTCCGGTGTAGCGGACGGCGTGTGGGTTGGAACTGGGGGCGGCGACGGCGTTTCGGTACGGGCAACCTCGGCCCGGCCGTTCCAGAAGTAGAGTGTTAACGCGAGGAGCAGGGTGGCCGCCGTGGCAGCGCCCCAGCCGATCGCGGCGACCGATGGAACTCCCTTGCGTGTCTGCGACCGTCCGTGCGATGCGACTCTGGAGCGGGCTTCGAACTCATCGACGGCCGTTTCAACGACTCTTCGGAATGCGGCGTCCTTGCGTTCGCTAAGCTCATCAAACAGCACGCCAAGCGAGAGCTGCCGGTACAGCGACTCGTGGAGCATGCAGAACGTTCGGAAGCACTGCCGATTCTGAGGGCCGGCCTGCAGCCAGCGAGCTAGGCGTCGGGCGGGCGGGTGCGACGTCTGCGGGCGGTCGAACAGACCATTGGCCAACGAGAGGTACGCTTCGGCGTCGTCGGGCATCGCTTGATCTAGCTGCTGGACGCACAGGTTCCAGACAAACATCCTTGAGCGGGCGAGCCTGTCGTAGGTCGCCTGCGGTGCAAGTCCAAGCGACTCGGCGATCTTCTCGCAGGGCGCTTCGAGCAGGTATCGGAGCGAGAGCATCTGGAGCACATCAGCCGGGACGTGATGCGGCACGAACGACTCGATCGACTCGTAGACCGGGGCGGGGTCGCACGGCTCGTCCGCCTGCATCAGCACGTCGACAAGCTGCAAGCAAGTCCGGGCTTCGGACCCAGACCTGCTTCGGAGCTGTTGTGCGAGCGTCTGCCGGGTGACCTTGGCGGCGGTGACATCCAGCCCGGTCTCAGGACGCTGACGGCCCTGGTTGACCCTCTTGCAGATCTCGCCGACCACACCCTCAGCGGCGTCGTAGTCCTCGATGCAAAGGAAGACACTCGCGCGGATGCGTGGGTAGACCTGCATCCAGGCGTGCACCGATTGCTCTTGCCCTTGCAGTTGGCCGAACACCGCTTGGAAGCCCGGGTCGCCCCAGATCGCGAGCTGGTCCTCGGTGAGGCTCGCCAGGGGGTGGGCGACGCCGTCATCGGCGATCGAAAGCAGCGTGTTCACCTCCGGCTGCGCGGAGTACCGCCAGAACAGTTCCGCGTCGATCTGCATGGCGTTGAGGAAGACGTCGCGCGCCGAACGGCTCTCGCGCAGCATGCCGCTCAGGCGGGACATCTCGTCTGCGGAGATGTCGCCATCCAGCCACGCCTGGATCAAGCGTTGCAGCGTGCCGAACGATTTAGGGTCGTCTGCCGGGGGCATGTGGCCGTGCGTGATTGTGCCTAGTGGTTGGGGTGGAAGCTACTGAGGAACCGCCGCGGAGATGCAGCGTTGGAGCGCCCTCCGGGCCCGCGCAAGCTTGCGGTGGATGCTGCGCATCGAGGTTCCCGCCTTCTCCGCAACGTTGGAGATCGACATGCCTTCTCTGTAGTAGTGCTCCACAACGGTCCGCTCGTCGGCCGCGAGCTTCTGGATGCACTTGTCGAGCGCCTCGCGTCGCAAATCGAACAGATCGACCCGGTCGAGCATCTGCGAAGCGAGTAGCTGAAGCAGCTCGTCGTCGAACCAGAGCCGGTCGGTCGCCGACTTTCGACGGTGGCGGAGCACCTGGATATTGGCGAATCCACAGGCCCATTTGAAGAAGTCACGGCTCTGATCGAACTGCTCCCACTTCTCCCACAGCACCAAGCTGGTGTCCTGCATGATGTCGTCGGCATCGCCAGTGGTTGGCGTCAATGAACGTATGAACGCGTAGATCTTGCGCTGGTGCTTCGACAGCAGTTGTACGAACAACGCTCTGGACGCGTTCAGGTCGTCGGCACAGCTTGAAGTTAGTTCGCTCACGCGTCACGCCTGCGGCGGGGGATGAGAACCGGGCCTGCATCGGCCGTGGTCGATATCCGGAGAGGCAGCCGCACGCTACGCGGCGGCAAGGGATCTAACTCATGTTACTGGCTGCCGGCCATGCGTCTACAGCCGTTTTCCCGCGTTCGCCGGTAGCAAGCAACGGGCGTGCAACCAGGTTGGGGCGGCGGTAGCAGCCGGGTTTCAGGCACGCGTCGAACTTTCCAAGTAACTTTTGTTTTTTTCTTGTCACAGTTGCGTCGGGAATCGCGGATACCTCGTGGCGGACCTACAGCCGTGGACACGCAGCGCGATGTCTCGTCGGGCCGGGAGAGCTCCCGTCCGTCGCGGTGAGCGCTGGTGTGCTTCGCATGCTTTTCCGTCTGTTGCGGTCGCAATGTTCCTTTTCGGCAGCAGTCGCCCCGGTGGCGTCGTCTGACGAGTAACTCGGCTCTGCCAGGGGTGCGTCACCGTCACGCAGTGTGCTCGTGGCATGGCGGCATGGACCGGGGCTCTGTAGGTCCGGCCGGCCCCCATACACCGTCTTTGTATCGAACAAGAGTTGCATCACGGAGATTCTCGATGCCTAGTCAAGGTTGCCCAGTTCCTCGGTTCTCCCTTCTGATCGCCGTGCTGGCGGTCGCTGCGACGATGGCGGCGCTGCCCGGAGCGGCGAGCGCGGTTGTTCTGGCTTCGGAGGATTTTGAGGCGGAGGGAGGCGGCGTAGGTTTTCTCGCGGGAGACACCTGGGGCAACCTCGCCAACGGCATGAGCGACACCTCGGTAGCGACGCC